>NZ_DAOLGP010000009.1:74986-128985 GCF_035329545.1 Candidatus Neomicrothrix sp. | reverse complement strand
GTCGACACCAACGTCCCCGTCGGCAACCACCAGTACGCCGTGGCCGCCATCGACGGGACCGGCAACATCGGGCCGTCGACCAAGCCGACCAACTTCAGCGTCGCCGCCCCGATCGTGGAGACCGAGTTGATGCCCACCGGCGCCGCTTGGCGATTCACCGTCGACCCGGCACTCGCCCCGGAAAATTGGCAGGCGCCCGCATTTGCCGACGCCGGCTGGGCCGAGGGCCCCGCCAAGCTGGGCTTCGGCCGGTCCGACGTGGCCTCGGTCATCTACACCGCAGGCGGTCCGAACTACCCGACGGCCGGCTACTTCCGGGCCAAGGTGAACGTCCCCAACCCGTCCAAGTACAGCGAGCTCCGCCTTGAGCTGGTTCGCGACGATGGTGCGGCGGTGTCGATCAACGGCGTTGAGGCCTTCCGAGACAACCTGCCGGACGGGCCGCTTGCTCCCACCACCGGAGCGGTCAACGTCGTCGAGGGCGCTGCCGAGCGGACGCCGGTCGTCTACACGGTCCCCGCCAGCGCCCTGCAGCCCGGCGTCAACACGATCGCCGTCGAGGTGCACAACGCCAATAAGTGGTCGGGCGACATGGGCATGTCGATGCGCATCGTCGGCCTCAGCTGAGCCAAACCGCCTCGACTCCTTCCGCGATGCGGCGGCAGCGACGTGACCGACCTCCCCAAGCGAGGTGAACTGTGGTGGTGCGAACCGCCCGGGATCGGGCGCCGACCCGTCGTGGTGTTGTCGCGCGATGCCGCCATCCCAAGATTGAGACGTGCGCTGATCGCACCATGCACGACGACCATCCGAGGTTTACCGAGTGAAGTCGTCCTCGAGCCGGGAGATGATCCGCTCGGACGTCGAAGCGCGGTCAACCTCGACTCGGTCGAATCGGTGACCGTGGCAGTGCTGGTCGAGCGTCTTGGCACCCTCAGCGGATCCCGAATGCGCCAGATCTGCGATGCCCTCGAGGTCGCCACCAACTGCGGATAACAGCCGTCAGCCTGGGAGACTCAGAGGTCGGCTCGGCCCTTTGAGAAGACCGCCCGCAGATCTTCGAGACCGGCAGGCAGCTCGATGGGCGGGTCCGGCAGCTGCTCGACGCCCCGTTCCGCGAGGATCCGTTCCATCGCCTCGGGCTCGTCGCTCCACGAGCGGGGATCGCCCATCATCACCTCGTACAGCTCGACCCCGTTCGGCCCGGCGACGAAGGGCCCAAAAGCGTCGCCGTAAGGAAGCTCGAGGTGGGTGCCCACGCCGCACAGCTCGTCGCCACAGGTGAACTCGCCCGCCAGCACCGTGATCGTGTGCGGGCTGTAGTGCCCATGGCGGCGCACGATCATACCCGGATCCCACTTGGCAAACAGCGCCAGGTACAGCGGGTCCACCGAGAACGCCACCCACCGCTCCCACACGTGCGACTCGGTGCCGTCGGGGTTGCGTTGGCTGCGCACCGCAATCCATGGCACGTCGTTGTCGCCACCCGGGTGAATAATCGTGTGTGTCAGGAGCCGCCGCCCTCCACCCAGATGCCGGAGACCGGGTTGCCGGTCGCCAGGCCGGGGAACGGCTCCATGTCGGTCAGGTCGGGCCCGAGGATGCCGTGAACCGTCGGCACCGAGGCGACCGTCCACAGGCTCCAGTTCCACCAGATGTTGTGGACCTGTTCGGCAAAGCGCCTGTTCATGTTCTCGTAGATCTCGGCACGCTTGGCCGGATCGGCCTCGGAGCGCCCCTCTTCGAGGGCCTTGTCGATCTCGGGATCGTTGATCTTCCCGAAGTTTACCGGCGAGCCGCTGTGCCACCACACGTACTGGGTGTCTGGATCGCCGCCCGGGTGGTTGCGGAACAGCATCAGCTGAAACGCTCCGCTGATCGCACGGTCGATCTGCGCGGCCTGGTCGGTCGAGCTCAGCTTCACGTCGATGCCGGCGTCGGCCAGCTGGCTCTGGATCAATTCGGCGTCGGTCTTGGTTCCCGGGAAGGCGACATAGGTGAGCGTGAACGCCAGGTCCTCACCGGTCGCCTTCTTGTAGGCCGCCGCGTGCTCCTTGGCCTTCTCGAGATCGTGATCCGGGAACCCGGTGTCCTCGAGGTAACCCATGGTGCCCGGCGCGAACGGACCCGAGGCGACCTCCTGCAGTCCGCCGGTGCGCAGCGCGATCAGCTCGTCGCGATCCATGCCGTAGGCGACGGCCAAGCGGGCATCGAGGTTGTCGAACGGGGCCTTCGCCTCGTTGGTCATCGCGTAGCCCACCTCGGCGAAGTCCGAGTTGGAGATCATGTTGATCTGACCGCTGTCGGCAACCGGGGTCAACTGCTGGGCGGCCTCGCCGCCCGAGGTGTGGATGATGTCGAACTGACCGGTCTGGAGGCCCTCAATGCGGCTGCCGCTGTCCGACACCGGCCGGTACTCGATCTCGTCCAGGTACGGCAGCGCATTGCCGTCGGCATCGGTCTCCCAGTAGTCGGGGTTCTTCTCGGCCACGAACTTGTCGTTGACCTTCCAATCCTTCAACTTGAACGGCCCCGTGCCGACCAGGTCCTTGTTGCAGTTCTCGGCGTTGTCCAGTTGGGCCTGACCCATCATGCCCAACCGCCCGTTGTTGTACAGGGCGCTGGGCAGCGCCGGCCACGGCGTCTTGGTCGTGATCACCACGGTCGAGGCGTCGGTGGCCTCGACCGTGTCGATGTTGTCGAGCACGAAGACGAACAGCAGCGGCTTACGCCCCTCGTACTGGCCCCGGTAGGCGTCGAGGTTGTTCTTGACCACCTCGGCGGTCAGGGCCGATCCGTCGTGAAACTTCACACCTTGTCGGATCTTCAACGTCCACTCGTCGTAGGTGTCGTTGGGCTCGACCGACTCGGCCAGCATCGGCACCATCTCGTCGTTCTCGTCGGGCTGCACCAGCGTGTCGTAGATCGAGCGGGCCACCTGGATACCTGAGATGGCCAGCTGACTCTCGGGCAGGCACCACCCGGCATTGGTCTCGGACTCGAGTGCGTAGATCACCTGACCGCCGGCCTCCGGCGTGCCCTCGTCGGTCGGAGCGCTGCCGGTCTCACCCTTGGAGCCACCGCCACCGCCGCCACCACCACAGGCCGCAGCGAGCAACCCCATGGCCATCACCGCTGCTGCGATGCCTCGCGTGCGCCGAGACTTGCTCATCGTGATCCCCCAACGGTCGGATTGTGCCATCCAAGAGGGCATCCCCACCGATGTCGGATGACGGAACAGCACCGTAGCCGCGCGCCCGAGCGATCTTTCTCGAGGTCGCTACGGACGGGCCTCACGAGCGTCTTGGAGGACTCGGCTGACGTCGAGACGTTCGACCCGCTGTCCAGTGATGTCAGCAGTCGGTGGTCGGCCACCGAACGGTCGAGGAGCCGATTTCCAGACGGGTGACCATGCAGATCCTCACCAGCGCTCCTCGTAGCCGCGGGTTGGTTCGGCACTTCAACCTAGGATCCGACGCGCAGCGCTGCCGTGCGATCGACCGGCGCGCGAGCGGAAGGTGACCGCCGTGCCCCACATGTTCGTCAACCGTCCCAGACAGCACGCCGTCCTCGACCCCCACGCCAGCGACCGCGACAACCGGAGGTGGGAGGCGATCAACACCGGGGTCTACCTCGTCGGTGGGGTCATGTTCGTCTGGGGCAGCGTGCTGTTCTTCCCGGCCTTCGAGAGCCGGGCCAACCGTGGCGCATGGATCTTCTTTATCGCATCGCTGATGTACATCGCTGTGACCGCTCACGACCTGCTCGAGGTGATCCGCCACCGGGAATCGCTCAAGGGGACGCCGACGATCTGGGAACGCATCGAGGGGTGGTCGGCCGCCGCCTATCTGGCTGGCAGCCTGTTGTTCGCCGTCGGCAGCATCTGCTTCCTGTCATCGGTCGGGATGTTCACCGCCGGCGCCGTCTTCTTCATCGTCGGCAGCCTGTTGTTCGTTTGCGGGGCGGTCATCAACGTGCTGCAGATCATCCAGGCCCGAGACCTGCGCATCCTCCAGTACATGAACCTCACCGCCATCACGTTTGTGACTGGATCGATGCTGTTCCTCGTCGCATCCGTTCCCTACCTCTTCAGCCTGCAGAGCGCCGCCGACACGCGGACCGTCGATGCCTTCCTCGCCACCCAGTACGTCGTGGGCAGCGCCCTGTTTCTGCTCGGCGGGGCGTTCAACTTTGTCCGTGCGCGCCTGGTCGACCGTGGCTCAGCCGCCCGGAGCGATCATGGTCACGCTCAGACGATGTAGTCGTCGTTGCTTGCCCGGATGGTGATGTCAGCGATGCTGATGCCCCAGGGCTGATTAATGGCGTGGATCACCTGGTCGGCGATCTGTTCGGGCGCCAGCGCGGCCAGCTCGATGCTGTCCTCGTCGGTGAGGCGGACCGGCGGGTCGTCGGAGAACACCTGGGCGAGCTTGTTGTAGAAATGGTCCTTGTTGGCGGCGAGTACCGGGGTGACCGCCTCGACGTTGATGATCCCGCCGGCCAGTCCGGTGCCGGGCACGCCGGTCGGGCGCACCGTGGTCACCTTGATCTTGCCGAGCGACTCCTGGCGCAACGATTCGGACAGCACGTTGACCGCCGCCTTGGTGGCGCCGTAGACGGCGGCGCCGCCGACCGGTGCGTTGCCGTACACCGACGAGATGTTCACCACCTGGCCTCGGCCCTGGCCGATCATCTGGTCGTGCACGGCGATGATGCCGTGCAGGACGCCCTTGATGTTGATGTCGATGCAACGGTCCCAGGCGCCGGCGGCGGCCTCGTGGTCGGCGTAGAACGCCAGGGGCATCACCCCGGCGTTGTTGATCATCACGTCGATGGCCCCAAAGCGGTCGACCACCCGGTCGGCGAACCCTCGCATCGCCGCCAGGTCGGTCACGTCCACCGTGCCGATCTCGATCCGCTCGCCGGCCAGGTCCGCCAGCGCGTCGGCGTCGATGTCGCACGCACCGACGTTGGCGCCGAGCGCCGCAGCTTTCTCGACGAGCAGACGTCCGAAACCGCCCGCCGCGCCGGTGACGATCACGGTGCGTCCCTCGAGATGGTTCGTCGTGGCGCTCACAGCGGTGTCCCCAACTGGAACGTGGCGGTCAGGTGCTCGCCCCAACTGCAGAAGTCCGGCTCGGTGGCCAACCCGAGCGACGTCAGCTCATCGGCGATCGGTCCGCTGCCGATCGTCAGGTGCACGTCGCCGGGTTCGATGACCGCTGCCGACATGTCCATCGCCAGCGGTGTCCCGTGCGGAACGCCATCGAGGTACGAGTAGCTGGTCGTCTCGACCCGGACGGCGGTGTCGTCGGACCGGACGCGGGGAACGGTCACGCTCAGCGCAAGCTCACCGCCGTCGAACAGCTGAAAGGTCACCTGCGCGTCGGTGTAGTCGGCGTCGATCCGGGTGACGACCTTAGGGAAGCCCATCACCAGGTTGCCGGCCTCGCAGGTGAACGGCTGGTCGACCGGCATGCGGTAGATGAACGAGCCGATCACGTCGTCGCCCGCCCCCGCCGGTCGGGCCAGAAACCCAAGGTTGACCTCGTTGTAGTTACCCCACGGGTTGTCGTGGTAGTCGCAGAGGCTAATGATGAACTGGGCGACGCCAGGCGCGATCTCGATGATCTCGAACCCGTCGCCGGGCAACAGGGCGGCCGCTGCCGCTGCGGGCACGCTGAAGCCCATCGTGGCGGCGTTGAAGTCGTCGACGTTCATCGGAAACGTGATCGGTTGGTCCTGGATCGTTCCCCAGGTCACTCGCTCGGCCATCGATCCCCCACTGGTTGTTGATCTCGGGTTCACAGTTAACTCGAAGCGCTGCGTCCGAGGCGGCGACCGAAGAGGGCCTCGTCCTATTCGCTCGGCGGGAGACTTACCTGGCTGCGCCACTTCTCAAACCACTGACGCACACGGTCACGATCTGGCGGGGCGCACGGAAGCTCTTCGTCGCTCAGCCGGTCAAGGTGACCAAAGGCCCGGGCGATTTGTTGATTGTTCACCCCGGCATCGATTTGCTTGGCCCACGAGATGGTCTCGGCTTTGCCGTGCTTCCGGGAGAGCGTCCACAGGTCAGTGAAGTCCCGACCTTCCGGTTGCGTCCGACACCAAGGGATCCCAGGCCGCCCGCAATGTCGCCGGCAGGACCAGGTCGGGCCAAGCCTCACCGAGGAGTACGCCATCGACCACACCCTCGATATCAATTGATGTGCCCTCCCGAAGCACGATCTCGTAGGCGCGCATGCGAGCGGGCCGCGACGCCAAGTCGAAACTTCGAGGGGGCCCACTCCACCAGAGGTGTTCGCCAGGCTGGAAGCGCCGGAGCGCTTGGACGGGTGGGAGCCGCCACAGCCGCGACGGCACTGCGTACGGACGTCGGCCGTCGGTCCACGTCCAGACCACCGGCAACTCGACGGCAACCTGTGCCCCCGCAGCATTCAAAAGGTCGAGCGCGTTGCGGAAGAGCGGCTCGCGCCGAGCGGACTCATAGGCGACGATGTTGGGGCGGGCCACGCCGCTGCGTTCGGCAAGGCCTGCCTGGGTGAGGCCGGAAGCGATGCGGCTGGCTCTTAAGTGGGATCCGAAGTCGTCCACCCAACGTATCGTAGTCGATACGTATCGAAGTTCTTAGTCAGCTCGCCAGCGGGTGCCGGGGCAATCACATGCGGAGGATGAGCTGGGGACGCCCGGCGCTAACTCGCGCGCGGCGCAACGCGGAGCCCGGGAGGCGGGGGCGAGCCGTTACCGTCGGCGCCGTGTTCGCCGCTTCGACCGTCAGCTCCCGCTTCGCCGGACTGTCACCCAACTCGCTTGGCGCCCTCTACATGATCGTGGGCTCGGTCGGCTACGTCACCAACGACACGCTTGTCCGTGCGGCGACCGAGGAGGGGCTCGACGTCTACCAGGCCCTCTGCCTCCGCGGGCTCGCTATGACGGTGATCTTCGCTGCGATCACCCGGCGGCGGGGCGGCCGAATCACCCGCCAGCAGTTCACGCGACCCCTCGTCGGTCGCGTGGCCGCCGAGCTGGCGGGAACGGCGCTGTTTTTCGCAGCGCTCGTCAACCTCGATTTCGCCAACGCGCAGACGATCCTGCTCCTCGTCCCGTTCGCCGTCACGCTCACGGCGGCGCTTGCGCTGGGCGAGCCGGTCACCGGGCGCCAGTACGCCACGGTGCTCGCCGGGTTCGCCGGGGTGCTGTTGGTCGTGCAGCCGGCAACCGACGGCTTCTCGCTGTGGTCGCTGGTCGTCGTCGCCAGCGCAGCGTTCATGACCGTGCGCGAGTTCGCCACCCGACGTGTCCACAAGGCGATCCCGGCCGCCTCGGTCGCCCTGATCACGGCGGTGGGGCTCACCATCCTCACCGGTGTCATCTCGGTTTTCACCGGTTGGAACACCGTCACGCCGCGCGCCGCGCTGCTCGTCGTTCTCGCGTGCCTGAGCCTCACCGTGGGCTACATCTTCACGATTCAGACCGTTCGCGTCGGCGACCTGAGCGTCTCGGCACCCTTCCGCTACACGACGCTGCTCGGCGCCGTCGTCTTGGGCTACCTCTTCTTCGCAGAGATCCCCGACGCGCTCACACTCACCGGATGTGCAGTGATCGTCACCAGCGGCATCTACGCCATTCGCCTTGAGCGGCGACACGCTGCCAGCGGCGCAACCGCCCCCGCCACCGGTGACGCCGAGGGTGACGAACCGAGGTAGTCCACGATGATCGGGACGGTCTCATCGATCCTGAGCACGGGCCGCACGTCAAAGTCGAGCTACTCGGTGGAGCCCTACCGGAGCGTCCTCATGATGTCCTTCATCATCAGGACCAGATGAAGCTCGTCGGTGGGAGACGGTTCGAACTCCGGGATCAAGTGGACGTAAAAGTCTCGGGCTTGCGGTGACTCCGCATGAACCAGGAGGCCTCGGCAACCAATCTCCTGGCCGATCTCAACCGACCGCGAAATCACATCCTGAAGGAGGGCGGCCCCAAGTCCTCTTCCCTCGTGCGCCGCCGAGACCCCGAGTCGAGCGAGCAGCGCAACGGGCTGGGGGTGCCGGCCGGCGACCTTCCTCAGCCGTGCCGGCACCTCGGTTGGGACGATCGAGGCCATCGCCCACGCGTAGTAGGCCACCACCTGATCGTGATCCGGTTCGGTGACGACGAGTACCCGTGCCGAATTGGAGGAGTTGGCTTGACGGGCGTGCCGCCTCAGCCACTGCGTCTGCTCGACGGAACGACATTCGAACGTTTCGACCACATCGTCTGGACCAAGCGCTCGCGGCGCCAGGTACCGACGGTTCATTCGTCGACGAAGGGCGACGGTCGCTCCATCAGCGACCGCAAGCCGCCAAGGTCCCGTGCTGGTCGCCGGTTGGCTGCGTCCCACGAACGAAACGCGGCGCCATCGAGTTCAAAGACCGTGCGGTCCGCCAGCACCCGCTGTGCCGCCACCCTGAGGTTAGATACCACGAAGTCGGTCAGGTCGGTCTCCGACGCCGCCACCGCCCGATTGATGAGTTCTCGATCCTCAACGGTCGTTCGCACCTCGAGCCGCTCGCTCCGTCTCCGCTTCGTCTCCATGGGTGTCCTCGTCTCCTCGACGCGTACGGCCATTGTACGGCAATGTGCCCCATCCTCAATCGCATGAGGGGATCCGAGCAAGCCCATAGAGAAAAGGGCTACCTCGCGTTGACCGCCGCTGAGTCCGGCCCCGAAGCAACGCCGCCTCTCGGAATATCGGTTGCATCCAACATCAAGGGATGCCAAGCCGCCCGTGATGTCGCGGGCAAGACAAGGTCGGGCCAAGCCTCACAGAGGAGCACGCCATCGACCACACCCTCGTCACTTGGGGTGCCCTCCCGAAGCACGATCTCGTAGGCGCGCGGGCGGGCCGCGACGCCAGGTCGAAACTCCGAGGAGGCCCACTCCGCCACAGGTGCCCACCAGGCTGGAATTGCTGAAGCGCTTGGGCGGGCGGGAGCCGCCACAGTCGCGACGGCACAGCGTACAGACGTCGACCGTCGGTGTACGTCCAGACCACCGGCAACTCGACGACGACCTGTGCCCCCGCAGCATTCAAAAGGTCGAGTGCGTTGCGAAAGAGCGGCTCGCGCCGTGCGGGCTCATAGGCGACGACGTTGGGGCGGCCACGCCGCTGCGTTCCGCAAGGTCGGCCTGGGTGAGGCCGGAAGCAATGCGGCTGGCTCTCGAGCGGGATCCGAAGTCGTCCGCCTAATGTATCGCAGTCGATACGTATCGAGGCTGCCCGGCAATGACCCAAGTCAGTGGCGTCGACGATTGAAGGTGCGTACCGCGGCTACCTCGACGCTGGTGAGGCGATGCTGGAGGTGCAGACGACCTCCGCGCCAACCGGTTATGCCATGTTCGTGGCATAATAGTTGCATGGCACGAACTCGGATCAGCACCACCGTCGACCGCAATCTTCTCGACGAAGCACGACGAGCATTCGCTGGCACGACCGATGCCAAGTTGATCGATGAGGCTCTCGCCGCACTGTGCTTCCGGTATCGCTCGGCGCAGATCGATGCCGCCTACGCCACTGCGTATCGAGATCATCCGATCGATGAGGCTGACGAGTGGGGCGACCTCGCATCGTTCCGCGATGCGGCTGCAGCGACGTGACCGATCTCCCCAAACAAGGTGAGCTGTGGTGGTGCGAGCCGCCCGATGTCGGGCGGCGACCGGTCGTGGTGTTGTCGCGCGATGCCGCCATCCCAAGGTTGAGGCGTGTCATGGTCGCACCCTGCACCACGACAATCCGCGGTCTGCCGAGCGAAGTCGTACTCGAACCCGGCGATGACCCGCTCAGCCTTCGAAGTGCGGTGAACCTCGACTCCATCGAATCGGTGTCCGTGGCAGTACTGGTTGAACGGCTTGGAGCGCTCAGCGGACTCCGGATGCGCCAGATCTGCAGTGCGCTCGAAGTCGCTACCGGCTGCAGCTAGGCATCGTCGACGAGCGCATCCGCCCAGATTGGTCCGGTTCGGTTCAGGACAAGACGACATCGCATCTGAGTTCGGCGGCGTGAACGAGCGACGCGATGTCGCCCGGATCCGAAGTGATGATCTGATCATCGTGATCCGCGAGCGCCACCACAGCGGCGTCGATGGCGTCACCCATGCCACTTCGAGCCAGCAAAACTCCGGCCCGACGCCCGAGCCCGTCATCGAGCGGGGTCGTTTCGATGGACTTCAGAGCCCGTGCGAGCGGCGCCTGACGACCTGCGCCCCCACGCCAGACCTGAGCGATCACGCCGCCATGGGTCCGGGGCGGCACTCCCGCGAGTTTCGCTGCCTTGAGCCGTCGCCACATCGCCCGGTCGTTGCGCTCGAGCGCGAAGAACGCTCCGGTGTCAAGGATGAGGGTCATCCGGCCCTACGCAGCTCGGCCCGCACGAGCGCTGCGGAGTCCCGGTCGGCCTGCGTTTGTTGCGCCAGCTCGTCGTCCGTGATTGTGCCGTGAACCGCCTCATACTCAGCGATGAGCTCGCCCAGGGCCTCCAAGCGCCGGTCATTGGTCTGTCGAGCGACCATGGCTTCACCAATCCAGGCACTGACCGACGAGGCTCGACCATCTGCGACGGCCTTGGTCGCATCTTCGATGAGATCCTCGTCCACCGTGATGGTTACTCGCCGCTTCTGCATACGATCATCATACTATGGACATCGTTTCCGAGTACTGGCGCGGCCACGCCTCGCCGGATCTTCATAGCGACCCTCTGGTCGCCCGCGGTCAGGGCGTGACGATCGCGAAGTCGGGGTTTGGCTGGTCGGTGTGCCCGATGAGGGTGGCGAGGACGGCGGAGTCACCGTCGATGGTGACCCCGTCGGCGTTGCCGGCCATCAGAAGTGCGACGAGTTGCTGTCGGGTCGCCGTGATTGTGGCATCGGCGGCCGGCAACGAGTCGGTTGGGTGGTGGATGAGCACGCCGTTGCTCAGCTCCATGCGGTAGTACTCGTCGGCGTCGGTGATGTGCCAGGCGATCGTGAGGTGTGCGTCCCATGCGGAGGGCCCGTCGATGCGGATGGCGATGGAGTCGAAGAGTTGGGTGACGGTCAGCGCAGGAGCGAGGCCCGCGCTGTTGATGTCGGTGTGGTCGACGGTGTTGGTCCGAAGCTCTTGGGCGCCGGTGAGGAAGCTGTTGCGCCAGGTCGCGTTCTCTGCGCCGTAGCCGAGCTGCTCGAGGGCTGAGGCGAGCAGCTCGCGGGCGGCGAGGTTGTCGGGGCCGGCAAAAACGGCGTGGCTGGCCAGCTCGGCGGCGAAGCGAAGATCGCCGGCGTCGTAGAACTCGTTGGCCCGGGCGATGGTGGCATCGATGCCGCCGATCGCCTGGACGTAGCGGGTCGCTGCGGCTTCGGGCGGGTGCATCCAGAGGTGGGCGGGGTTGGCGTCGTACCAGCCGAGGTAGCGCTGGTAGATGGCCTTCACGTTGTGGTTGACCGAGCCGTAGTAGCCGTGGGTGTGCCACGCCTGTTCGAGTACCGGGGGCAGCTCCATCATCTCGGCGATCTCGCTGTGGACGTAGCCCTGGTTGATCAGCCGCAGGGTCTGGTCGTGCAGGTAGCCGTACAGATCGCGCTGGGCGATCAGGTACCCGACGATGGCGTCGGTGCCCCACGTCGGCCAGTGGTGCGATGCGAACGACACGTCCGCGTCGCGGGCAAACAGATCGATGGCTTCGTTGAGGTAGCGCGACCAGATACGCGGGTCACGAACCTGAGCGCCGCGCAGGGTCAACAGGTTGTGCAGGTTGTGCGTTGCGTTCTCGGCCATGCACAACGCACGCCGGTCTGGGAAGTAGAAGTTCATCTCGGACGGGCACTCGGTGCCAGGCGTCATCTGGAAGACGATGCGCACCCCGTCGAGGACCTCTTCCTGGCCGGTGTGGGTGATGTCGACCGTGGGTGCGATCAGGCCGGGCGTTCCGGTCGAGCCGCCGGCGCCAAGCCCGATGCCGAGGGTGCCCGTGGGGCTCTTGTCGAGGTTGATGCCCGCGTAGTACATCGAGCGGCGCAACATCGCGGTCCCGGCGTAGACGTTCTCCGAGACCGCATGCTCCAGGAAGTGCTCCGGAGCGAGGATCGGTACCTCGGTGTCGGCGTCGACCACCCCGAGAACGCCCCCGAAGTGGTCCAGGTGCGCATGGGTGTAGATGACCGCAGTCACGGTTCGATCGCCACGGTGTGCGCGGTACAGCGCCAGCGCCGCAGCCGCGACCTCCTCGGAAATCAACGGGTCGATGACGATGACCCCGTTCTCGCCCTCGACAAGTGTCATGTTCGACATGTCGAAGCCGCGCACCTGGTAGATGCCGTCGGTCACCTTGTACAGCCCGTGCTTCGCGGTCAGCTGCGCTTGGCGCCACAGGCTCGGGTTGACCGTCGACGGGCACTCGGCATCGAGGAACCCCCAGTCCATGTCCCACACCACGCGACCGTCGTCGGCCGTGATCACCATGGGATCGAGCGCTGCGATGAACCCCCGATCAGAAGCAACAAAGTCGTCGCGATCCTCGAAATCGGCTGTCCCGGCACCAGACATATGCGCTCCCTCACGTAGCGGACCAGCATCCCGACCCGAAGCCGAAACTGTACGTGCATCCCAGCCACACGTCGACGCGCAGTGTCGAGGTGATCCGACATCGGGCCACGCTTGAGCGGACGCTGATCATCTGGGATCGCCTTGAGGCATGGGCTGCGCTCAGCTTCCTCATGGCCATCGCCTACGTGACGGGATCCGTGCTGTTCGGTTGGTGGCTCACCTGAGGTCGAGGCGCTCGACAGGCTGGCCGGTGACGTCAGAGATCAGGTCGAAGTCCTTATCCAGATGAAGCACGGTGAGCTCAGCAAGTTCCGCTGTTGCAGCGATCAACACGTCTGGAATCGACGGCGCACGATGCTGCCCCCGGGCTGCCAGCAGGGCTTGGACCGCCATGGCCCGATCCTCGATGGTGGGGGTCAAGTACTCCACCGGCATCGACGCAAACGGGGGCTGAGACGTCACGAGCCGGTGATCGGTCGCCGAACGGGCGGAGAAGCCAATTTCCAATCGGGTGACGGTGCAGATCCGAACCAGTCCGCGCTCAATCCTGGCCGCCCATTCAGGCGCGTTCTCAGCCAGATGGAGGCGCCCAAACGCCGACTTGTCAACGAGCCAAACGGTCACGACCAAGCGCCGGACATGACGTCAGGGTCGTCGAGGTCGGCCGTCAGCTCAGCCATCCGGCTGAGCTGGGCAACGCTCACGGGCCCAAAGCCCTCCTGACGTTCTCGTTCCAGCACTCGCCTGAGGTACTCGGAACGCGAAAGTCCCAAGCGCTTCGCCGATAGGTCGATGGCCGCAACGACGTCGCCTGCAACCCCTCGGATCAGAATGTCGGCCATTCGAACCTCTCACTGTGATATCTCATGATATCGCCATGCCAACCAGCATCGCCGCCATCGGTTGTGTATGCGGAGATGTCCGGCAGCGATCCAGCGACGCGTAAGTACACGGCTTGAGCGCCTACCACGATGATCGAGGAGCGCCTCGCCCTCTGCCGACATTCGTCCGCTGCCACTCAACCAGTCGACCGCCAGTTGTGGAAGGTTCACGAAACGGACGCCGTAGGTTGCCCTCCCGAAGCCCATGCCAGGCCAGAAGCGACCCGCCGACCAGGATCAGCGTGTGCTGGGGACCGATCGGCTCCATTGCATCGGCAACCTCACTGAGGTAAAGCCGGATGTGGTGACCGGTGAGTGGTGGCATCACGCAATCTCGTTCCACCGATCACGCCACAGGCTGTTGGACGCGAGAACAAAGCCCCTGGCCACCAGTTGCGGAGCCGTGGCGCTCTGCGCGGCCGCCTGCATCCGGGGTGTTGCGGGCGTGCACCATGGCCTACTCAGGCCAGGAATCTCAGCAGTCCACGACGGGCGTGGCAGCTCGGCGTCATCGCTGAGCTTCTCAGCCATCGCTGCCAGGAGATTGTCCATGACCTGCGATCCTGACGGGTCAGGCTTGTCGGCGATCGACGCCTGGATCAGCTCCGGATGGAGCCAGAGGTAGTCGAGGAATACCCTTAGCCGGGTCCAGTCCGGACGATCCGTGCCATCCGGATGGACCCGCCACGCGTCCGTCAACGCACCGAGCCTCCCCTCGTGCGAGCGACGAGCACGGAGTTCGAGGTCGTGCCCGGAAGCATCGAGGAGCCGGTCGAGCATGCCAACGGTTGGGTCCATGTGACGTCGCTCGACCCGCGAAACCGTCGAGGCAGCGACGCCTGCCCGCCCTGCCAGCTCCCGAACGGTCAGGTTGGCTTCCTCACATGCCGCTTTCACCAGCATCGCCGCATCCATGACGTAAGCATATACGCAACAGCTCGCCGACGGTCAGCCAGACAGGGATCAAAACGATGGAAGCCCTGGTGGCCACCGAAGCGAGCCATCCCAGGACTTATGGGCCAAGCGTACCGCCCGGTCCCGACAGGGAGCGGGCAACAGCAGTGGCAACGCCGCCGATGTGGATCAGGCACGCCGGGTCCTCGGCACCGCAAAGTCATCGCAGGTGCGGATCGCCGTATCCGCTGACCTCGGTCCCGACCTGCTGGCCCCATGGCGCCACCCCACGCTGACCATCGTCTACGCCGACGGCCAGATTCCGCTGGAGGAATCCGGGATGGTCCCAGCCGAAGGTCAAGCCGACGCCAGCCTCGTTCTACGCATCACCGAATAGTCGGCGGACCTTTCTGCAACGCCTCCTGGCCCGCCGAAGTAGAGGGTCTCCCCTTGGCCGACCCAACCCAGCAATGGTGGGACCTCAAGGATCTCGGCGGCGAAGACCGGTACGAGGCCGCCGACCGCCTCCAGCAGGCCATCATCGATCGAGCCCTGCCGAGGGGCACATGAACGAACAGCGGGTCGGTCTCACGAGCGTGTCTGCCGCCCCTGAGCCAGAGCATTGCGTATCATAAAAGACACGCTATGCTGGCGAGCATGTCAACCGCGCGCACCGGAGCAGAGCGATACCTCGAAGCCCGGCGGGCGGATCCCGACTATGAGCGCGAGTACCAGGCCGCTCGGCGACGAATCGGTCAGATCGATTCATTCATCCGAATGCTCGACGAACGGCGGTCCAACCTCCACCTCAGCAAGGCCGAGTTGGCGCGCCGTGCTGATCTCCGCCCAGAGATGGTCAGGCGGCTCTTTTCCGCCCAGGGGCCCAACCCCACCCTCGCCACGCTTGTTGCGCTCACGGAGGCCCTCGAGCTGGAGCTTGTCGCTCAACCCAGGTCGACGAAAGGTTGAAGGGCCGTTTCGCCTCCGGTCAATAGGGGTCGATCTCGATCTCAATCAAGACGATGGAGCCGTCAGCCAAGAGTTGGCCAGTCACCAGCGCGGCCTTCGCCAAACTCCCGGTTGCGACCAGCAACCGGTAGTCATCGCGATCGGCAAACATCGGCTGAAGCTCGTCGAACCGTTCAGCGAACGCATCGGCGATAAGCGGCAGGTCGATCAGCAAGAAATCGGTCGACGACGGCTCACCGTTTGGCCCCCTGCCGGGCCCGAAGATCGCGTCCAGCTCGTCGAAGAAGTGTGGGGCAACCCGAACAGCTCGACGGGAGGGGTTCATCAGCCCGCTTGAGACCCCTCGGTGGCCGCAATCCGTCGCTCGACCTTCCGCCGAGCCCGATCGAGTAGGTCAGGGGGCACCTGGCTCGGGTCGGTAACGAATCCAGCCTTTACGATCGCGGCGCGCTCATCCGGTGAGAGCCGTTCCAACTCCGCTGCTGTCCAGATCTTCTCTCCAGCCATGCAAACCAGCGTACCGCGACATCAGCTGATCTCGACCCTCCAGTTCGGGTCGAGCGACCCGGTCAGGGATCGCCGGCTCCGACCGAAGCGCCATCCCCTGAATCCACTGCGGCTGACACCCCTCAGCCGCCGCCGCATCCGCCGAGGCCGCGGCTTCGTTAGAACCTCTCAGGGTATGAGTGTTCCTTGTTTCCATGAGAGAACACTTATACCCTGAGAGGATGACAGCGACCGACAGCCGAGTGCGCTCGGTTCGCAGCTGGGGTGCAGGAACCTGCGCGGTGGTTCGGCTCCTCATCGCGCTCGACCAACCGATCACCGGTATGGCGATCGCACGTGAGGTGGGCGTCACCCAACCTCGGGTCTCACAGGTACTGGCCCAGCTGAGCGACAAGGGGGCTGTCACAGCTTCCCCCCGGGGCTATACCGGCGACCCCGCTCGGCTACTCGTCCTCTACCAGGCCCATGCCAAACCACACCTCGCCGAGCCACAGTCCTACTGGTACAGCACCCGGCCACTCATGGATCAGGCACGCCGGGTCCTCGATACCGCAAAGATGTCGCAGGTGCGGATCGCCTTCTCCGCTGATCTTGGTCCCGACCTGCTGACCCCATGGCGCCATCCCACGCTGACCATCGTCTACTCCGACGGCCCGATTCCTCTGGAGGAGTCCGGCATGGTCCCGGCCGTTGGGCGAGCCGACGCCAGCCTTGTTCTGCGCATCACCAAAGAGCCGGCGAACCTTTCCGCGACGCCTCCCTGGTGCGCCGACGCTGAGGGGCTCCCAATGGCCGACCCCGCCCAGCAATGGTGGGACCTCAAGGATCTCGGCGGAGAGGACCGGGACGAGGCCGCCGACCGCCTCCGCCAGTCCATCATCGATCGAGCCCTCCCGAGGATTCCACCTTCTGTTGAACAGTCGGATCACGGACCTTCCGCCTCAATCACAAGGGACTGGATGTAGTTGCTGAGAAACTCGTCGTCCGGAGCGTGCGGATAGGCCTCCCGGAACATCGTTGCGGCGGCCTCTGGCGATACGAAACCCGTCCGAGACCAAATCGCTGCAAGATCCTCTCGGTCTTGTTCTCGTCCGGCATAAAGCTTCATGACGAACACCTGGGCCCACGGCGCACCGAGAACCTTCAGCCGTGGAGCTCAGCATCCAACCGTCGAACGCTGTCGACATCAAAGGTCGCCTCCCGAAGCCCATGCCAGGCCAGAAGCGACCCGCCGACCAGGATCAGCGTGTGCCGGGGACCGATCGGCTCCATTGCATCGGCAACCTCACCGAGGTAAAGCCGGATGTCGAGACCGGTGAGTGGTGGCATCACGCAACCTCGTTCCACCGATCACGCCACAGGCTGTTAGACGCAAGAACAAAGCCCCTGGCCACCAGTTGCGGAGCCGTGGCGCTCTGTGCAGCCGCATGCATCCGGGGTGTTGCAGGCGTGCACCATGGCCTACTCAGCCCAGGTATCTCAGCAGTCCACGACGGGCGCGGCAGCTCGGCGTCATCGCTGAGCTTCTCAGCCATCGCTGCCAGCAGGTTGTCCATGACCTGCGATCCCGACGGGTCAGGCTTGTCGGCGATCGCCGCCCGGGTCAGCGCCGGGTGGAGCCAGAGGTAGTCGAGGAATACCCTCAGCCGGGTCCAGTCCGGACGATCCGTGCCATCCGGATGGACCCGCCAGGCGTCTGTCAACGCACCGAGCCTCCCCTCGTGCGAGCGACGAGCAGTGAGCTCAAGGGTTTGACCGGCAGCATCGAGGAGTCGGTCAAGCATGCCAACGGTTGGGTCCATCTGACGCCGCTCGATCCGAGAAACCGTCGAGGCAGCGACGCCTGCCCGCGCCGCCAGCGCTCGAACGGTCAGGTTGGCCTCCTCACGTGCCGCTTTCACCAACATCGCCGCATCCATGACGAAAGCATATACGCAACGGGTCGCCATGCGGCCAGTAAGGGATCAAAACGATGGAAGCCCTGGTGGCCGCTGAAGCGAGCCATTCCAGGGCTTATAGCCAAGCGTACCGCTCAGCACCCATACCACCACCCTTGCTTGCTGGAGGACTATTCAATCGTCGCCGGTGACGCCGCGACGTATTCAGAGTTGAGGTGAAGCCGTTGCGCGACGGCTCGTCGCCGAGGCTTGTGTTCCACACGTCGAAAGTCGATGAAGCAATGGAAGTCATCGTCGACACCGTCGCAATTGCTGTCGTCGACTACATCCATCGAGACGCCCTCAAGCTCGGCGGCATCAAGCACATCAGACACGTGGAAATGCGCCACTCCTACGGTCGTGCGGTTTCGTGTCCCCCACAGGTCAACGAAGTCCTGGAGCTCGATCTTGTGCGAGTCCACGCAGGAGTGCTTAAGGTCGTCTGAAGCAGGCATGAAGACATCGAACCGAAACTTGATGCCGGACGGATACATCTGGGTTGGCAACACATTGCGCCAAACTGGGGAAGGATGCCCCGTCATCGAAGCCTCACAGGGCTCGTCACTCACTGGTCAGATCCTCGAGATCCCCGATCTGGGTAATCAGGTCGGGGACCGTGGGGTATTCCAGGATGGTTGATGGATGGCGGTCCTCATGGGTTCCGACGACCTCAACGATCCCGTCTTCAAACACATCCAGCGACGTCATCCACCCAGACCCCGACCAGCAGAGGCGGATGCTCTGTTCCCCAGTTGCGTACGCATCAGACGGAGGCGGAAGGCGTTCGTGGGAGAGGGCCTGCAGGACATCGAGAGCGCTCGCCCGTAGCTGTTCAGGTATCGGCTCTCCGCATTGCCCATCAATCCAGCCGGACTCGAGGCCGCTTGTTGCAACGATCGCATCTTGGGCGGCGTCAAAAGCACCAAGCTCAACTTCAACAACGCTGATCCCCAAGAGTTCCCCGACCCCCTTCCTTCCCCCATCGTGGCCGATTTTGAACTCGACTTCGACGGCCACGCGAGGGCCCAGTCCATCCGGACGCAGGTTGTCATGAAGCAGGGCCCAGTCGTTCTCGGTATATTCGACCGTGAAGAGTTCACCAGCTTCTGACTGCAGCGTCGCCTTATGCCCCTTTGAGTCGAGAGCCGCAATTCGGGCGACCTCCTCGGCAACCTCCGAATGGGTCCCGGCCAACGATGCCAAGAGAACCCTGCGAGTACCTTCGTCGAACCGGACCGGATCGGAGACTGCTTCGCCTGCTCGTGAGATGGACACCCACTCGTCGGGGCGAAGGTTGCGCCCGAAGTTCTTCAGCGCCACCGTTGCCGCCGAGGTCCGTAGCTCGGGAGGCAAGGTCTGCGCCCGCGCCGGTGACCTCAGCGCATCCTCGATCATCCGCTGAGAAGCCGCCAGCTCATCCTCAGTAAGCGGCAATTGGTCCCCATTGGTAACAAGCCGCTCCAGCACCGGAGCGACACTGCCGGAGTCCAACCGCCGAAGAACCAGGCCGAGATCATCAGCGAAGTTCCGCGGGATCCGCTGCCGGTGGGGACGACGGCTGAGGTAGACCTCCCGAGCGACGGCCACGAGGAGGTCTCGGTAGGCGACGACCTCGGGCAGCAGGTCAATCGGCAGCGCCGGCGGCCCGTCCGGCATCTCGCCAATCCGGCCGCCATCAAAACTCAGTCGAACGAAGTCCTCGAACTCGCTCATCTCCACCTCCACTCGGACCGGCAACGGTAACAGGAAGAAACTGGGGAATGGTTCACCAAGAACCACGCCATACCTGGGACGATCGCGCCGATCCTGACCGGCAGGATCGTCCCGAGTTCGGTAGAGCAAACGGCGCCGCGGCGCCGTCAGGGCTTGTCGGTGCCGACCACCCACATCGCAAAGAACTGTGTGGCACCGCCGTAAGCGTGACCCAGCGCACGGCGCACACCATCAACCTGATGATCCCCGGCCATGCCCCGCACCTGCATCGCCGCCTCACCAAAACGGATCATCCCCGACGCACCAATCGGGTTCGACGACAACACCCCACCCGAACAGTTCACCGGCAACTTCCCGTCCGGACCGGTCGCACCCGACTCGGTCAGCTTCCAACCCTCCCCCACCTCGGCAAACCCCAAGTTCTCCATCCACATCGGCTCATACCAACTGAACGGCACATAAATCTCGGCCGCGTCGATCTCATCGATCGGGTTCGTGATCCCCGCCCGCGCATACACATCGGCCACACACTCTTGACCGGCGATCGGGTTCACCTGATCACGCCCAGCAGCCATCGCCGGCTCCGAACGCAACGCCATCCCCTGAATCCACGCCAGCTGACGCCCCTCAGCCACAGCAGCATCAGCGGTCGCCTCGTCACCGAGCACCATCGCAAACGCACCATCCGACGACGGACACGTCTCCGAATAGCGGATCGGATCCCACAACATCAACGACTCACGCACCGAGTCATAGGTGATCTCCGGCTCGTGCAGATGCGCATACGGGTTGCGCAACGCGTTCAACCGATCCTTCACCGCCACCTGGATGCCAATATCGTCGGGCGCACCCGACCGAGCCATGTAGTTGCGGATGTACGGAGCGAAGTAGCCGCCCGCACCCGCCACCAGCTGCTGCTGAAACGGGATCTGGAACGACAGCGCCCACATCGCCTCCGAACAGCTCTGCATCTCCCAGGCCACGGTCAGCACCCAGCGGGCCGCACCGGTGGCGTGGGCCACGCCCCGGTTGACCGACCCGTCGAAGATCCGGTTGGCAACCTCGCCGATGCGGATCATGCCAGCGGCCATCATCGGGCTGGCCCACCGACCACTTTGAAGGGTGGAGATCATGCGGTCGCCTGGGTCGAAAGCGATCACCAGGCCGACTAGTCAGTAGAGCACCACTTACGAGCTATATGAGTCGAAGGTGTGCTTGTAGTGACTAGAGTAACGATGTGCCCTCGATCGAGAGAAGCGTGCCACGTTCGGTTGCTCCGTTGCTCGAGGCGCTCGAGCTGGAACAGCCCACGCTGGTCACGCTGAGCCTTCTCGATGAGTTGATCGACCAGACCAAATCTTCGACCACTGCGGCCCACGGTGCTCGGATGCTTCGGGAGCGAGGCTGGCTGCTTCCACTGCGGTCACCGGGAGTATGGGAGTTCGCGCCCGGCGCAAGAGCCGGAGCATTTGGCGGTGGCGACCCCTTTATCGAGCTTCGAGCGCGACTCGCAACGCGACCATTCGACGGAGCAGTCGCGGCGGAGTCGGCCGCCTGGCTGCATGGGCTATCAACCCGTTCTCCGGATCCGCACGTCATCGGCGCGCCCCCGGAGGTGAACATCCCGAAGTCGCTCGACCATTTCCGGGTCGTGCGGTGGTCAGGTACGGAGACGTATGACGACCACGAAGGGCTTCCGGTCTGGTCGGTGTCGACGCTGCTGGCCTTCATGGGTGCACGACCTGAGCGTTACCGCGATTGGCCGAACGTGAGCGAATGGATCGCAGTAGCGGCGAAGCTGACGTCCGTCGAGGCGCTTCAAAACGAGCTGGCCGGACAGCCTCGGAGCGCCTGGGCTCGAATGAGCTACCTGCTGTCTATTGGTGAGCAGGACGAGATGGGCGAGGCGCTGTTCTCGGGGGCACCCCCTGGTGGCGGACCGTTCCACCTCGGTCCCCGGGACATGAAATCCAAGTTCTCGTCGCGTTTCGAGGTCATCGACCACATCTTTCCGACTTGGTGGTCGACCAAGGCAGCGGCCAAGCCGCCAACGGCATGAGGATCACCGAGGGCTACCTCTCCCAGCACTTCCAAGGTCGATCCGGCGGGCGCGATCCTGCACTGCTCGACATTGCACAAGACCACGCTCTCGCCTTGCTCCACGAGCAAGGCGTGTTCGATCTCGATGTGGTGCTGAAAGGTGGGACCGCGCTGAGAAAGTGTCGGGCCGGGAATGCTGGCCGCTTCTCGACCGATCTGGACTTCGCCGTCGAGGACGAGGCAACGGCAGCGCTGGTACTCGACACGCTCGACGGTGCCGAGATCGACGGGTTTGGGTTTGCTCTCCAGAACCGAGGCGGCAATCGACGAGCCGATCTCGTGGTTGACCACCCCGTTTGGTCGCCCGGGCATTGGCGCGAAGATCGACCTGTCGACTCGCGGGCTGTGGTTGCCGCCGGTCACAGCGCCACTCGTTCCGCTCCCGATTCACAAGCGTTACGACTTCGACCTACCGAGTACCCCGTAATGACACTCGAGGAGCAGATCGCCGAGAAGCTGGCCAGGTATCGCCGAACCAGTCTTGCCCGCGATCTCTACGACCTCGCCTGGTGCGCTGGGCGAACATTCGATGAGCCCCTCGTGCGCCGGATCTGGGTACTGAAGTGCTTTTTCGACATTGTCGATGATGGGCTCGGCGACAAGCCCGTCGCTGCGGCAGATGTGCTCGATGCGCGCGAGGAATCGTCGTTCACCGCTGAGCAGATCGGCTACCTCACCAAACCGGTCGACGTGGTCGGGTGGGTTCGCTCTATACGCCGACGGTTCGGCTTTCTCGGCAACATGGATGCCGAGGAAGCGGGCTGGGCCTCTGCCAATCCCGGTGACCGGTGGCATGCGCTTCAGGCGGTTGAGGTACTCGGGTAGGCCTCTGACAACGCCGCGCATCAGTTCGATTGGAGCGCTACGGGCGCAACACGAGCTGCTGACGTGACGGCGCCGCGGCGACGTCAGGGCTTGTCGGTGCCGACCACCCACATCGCAAAGAACTGTGTGGCACCGCCGTAAGCGTGACCCAGCGCACGGCGCACACCATCAACCTGATGATCCCCGGCCATGCCCCGCACCTGCATCGCCGCCTCACCAAAACGGATCATCCCCGACGCACCAATCGGGTTCGACGACAACACCCCACCCGAACAGTTCACCGGCAACTTCCCGTCCGGACCGGTCGCACCCGACTCGGTCAGCTTCCAACCCTCCCCCACCTCGGCAAACCCCAAGTTCTCCATCCACATCGGCTCATACCAACTAAACGGCACGTAACACTCGACCGCGTCGATCTCCTCGATCGGGTTCGTGATCCCCGCCTGGGCATACACATCGGCCACACAATCACGCCCGGCCTGCGGGTTCACCTGATCACGCCCCGCAGCCATCGCCGGCTCCGAACGCAACGCCATCCCCTGAATCCGCGCCGCCCCTCAGCCACCGCCGCATCAGCGGTCGCCTCGTCACCGAGCACCATCGCAAACGCACCATCCGACGACGGACACGTCTCCGAATAGCGGATCGGTCCCACAACATCAACGACTCACGCACCGAGTCATAGGTGACTTCCGACCTTCGTGCAGGTGCCCATACGGCTTATGCAACGCGTTCAGCCAGGTCGTCCGTGCGTCCTGCAAAGCGCCAGTGCTCGGGCGGAGGCCCGATTGACGGCCAGCGTACAACTGAATACTCTTCGCAGCCACACAATTGAACGGGGATCCTCATGTCACTACGACGCATCCAGCCAGGATTTGCCGCTGCTATGGCAGGGGTCCTTCTGACAGGCCTCGTAATCGGCCTCACCGGGCAGACCGCTCCGGCGTCTGCGGCCGAAGCAGATCCCGGCGCGGGCGAGTGGGCTCTAGATCGGCCGTGTACGAACGCAATCGTTCTCGGGGCGCGCGGAAGCGGTCAAAGCCTTGACGATCACTTCGGACTAGGGGCAGAGGTCTACGGCGTCTACGAAGGGTTGGCGAAGGCGCTGACCCCAAAGGGCCTCACAACCTCGTTTCTGCCGGTCCGCTACCCAGCCGTGCCAATGGAATATTGGTTGGGGGGGGATCCCAACATCCTCGATTCAGTCGACCAGGCAAGGACGGAAACTCGGGTTTGGGTAGCCGCCATTCACACGAAATGCCCCACTACGCGCATCGTACTGGCCGGCTACTCCCAGGGTGCTTGGGCGATCAAGGGGGGGCCGGGTTCGTACGCGGTTCCGACAAGGAGGCAATTGCCGCCCTTGTGCTACTTGCGGACCCAACCTTCGACCCAGGTGGCGGTGGTCGGGTGCTCGGATTTCCAGAACCAGGGCGTGGCGGCATCGCCGGCAGGTCTTCTCCCCCTGACTACATAAAGAACGCCACTTACAACTACTGCATGTATGCCGACCTTGTTTGCCAAAGCGACCGTGACGACGGCTTGTCGGCAGGCGACCTGGCCGACCTGGCACTCATAGGCGGTGTCGGGGTTCACAAGGAGAGCTATAAGCGGAGTTGGGTTGGACGACACGTCGGCTCGATGGTTGCCCGGGAGCAGTTCTCGTCGGAAAGTCCGGGTGGCGGGGGCACTCCGGACGTGTCTACCGCTCTGATCGTCGACTCGTCAGGATCGATGGGCTGGAACGACCCCGAAGATCGCAGACGCGACGCCGCACGGGCGTTTCTCGCTGCCTCCGACCCGACCGACGAGGTCGCCGTGATCGACTTCGATGGCTCCAGTCGCGTTGCTAGTCCTCCCGTACAAGTGGGATCGAACCGCCAAGCCTTGTATGACGCAATCGCGACGATCGATTCCGACGGGGGCACCGACCTTGGTGCGGGTCTCTCCGAGGGCTGCACCACTCTGGATGCGGCGCGTGGCTCCAAGCGGGCTGCCCTCTTCTTTACCGACGGTGACGGCTCCTACAACGACGAAGCTGCCTGCTTCGCGTCCAAGGGATGGAAGGTTTACACCTTCGGTTTGGGAACGGCGGTCGATGAAACGGTGCTCCAGGAGATAGCCGCTTCGACAGGCGGCTCATACCGCTCGTTGGACTCGGCTTTGAACCTGACCTGCGAATTCCAGCAGGTCCGAGCGGTTATTGGCGGTGGCACGGCTCAAGGGTGCACCCCTACCGCCACCATCATGCCTCGTCAGCTCATTTCTGAAGCCTTCGACGTGACGGAAAGGCTCCGCCAAATCACTTTCACCAATAGTTGGATCGGCAGTGATATCGAGATGCGGCTGACCGGGCCGTCGGGTAGGCAGATCCTCCGAGGAAACGAAGACTCGGACGTGACTTCTGACCGAGGTGCGTCCTACGAGACGGTGTCGGTGCTGTGGCCCGAGCCCGGCGAATGGACGGTTGAGTTCTACGGCCTTGACGTACCGCCCGAAGGAGAGCCGTTCACGTTCTCCACAGTGGAACTGAAGGATCCGAACGAGCCGCCGGTCGCCGCGTTTGAAGTGACACAGGGGGAGCCTGGAACCGTCATGGTTGATGGAAGCGGGTCGACCGATGAGTCTGAGGTGGTCGGCTACGAGTTCTTCTTTGCCGATGGCGCTGTCGCTGAAGGTCCACAAGCCACGCATAGCTACGAGGCTTCGGGCACCTACGAGATCGTGCTCATGGCGGTGGACGACGACCTCGGCACTTCGCTGGCGCGGCAGACCGTACAGGTTGAGGTACCCGAGGATCAGACCGGTACGTCCGGTGCGCCGACAACAACAACCCCGCCAGTTGTGACAGACCCGAACGCACCCTCTTCTGGCGATGATCCTGCTTCGTCAGCATCGACTACAGACCCGGTTCCCACGCCTGCGCCGACGGCCGCACCTAAACCAGTCGCTCCAGCGACGCGCCCCGGCCCAGCCAAGAATGAGGTCGCTGCTCCATCGCCACTTGGGACGTCGTCAACGCCGGCCGCAACAGTTGGCTCAAAGACTCAGCCGAATCAAACCGGGGGTCTCGCTGCCACAGGGGCACAGATCCGATTCATCTCGGCGCTCGCTGGGATGGCTTTAGTGCTCGGTGTAACCATGCTCCTGACCGCTCGGCGGAGGCGCCAAAATTCGGCCGAGTAGATGGCTGCCAGCCAGTTGATGACCTCCATGGGCTGGCAGGCGGCCGGGGGTTGACCTGGTTGCGCTCACTGAGACGGTCGATCTGGCACTCGTTGCGGAACCACTGCTGAATTCAGGACGATCGCGCCGGTCCTGACCGGCAGGATCGTCCCGAGTTCGGGTGTTATTGGGCTGGGTTGCTTGGCACGGTGCCGCTGCGCCGTCAGGGTTTGTCGGTGCCGACCACCCACATCGCAAAGAACTGTGTCGCACCGCCGTAGGCGTGACCCAGCGCCCGGCGCACACCATCAACCTGATGATCACCGGCCATGCCCCGCACCTGCATCGCCGCCTCACCAAAACGGATCATCCCCGACGCACCAATCGGGTTCGACGACAACACCCCACCCGAACAGTTCACCGGCAACTTCCCGTCCGGACCGGTCGCACCCGACTCGGTCAGCTTCCAACCCTCCCCCACCTCGGCAAACCCCAAGTTCTCCATCCACATCGGCTCATACCAACTAAACGGCACGTAACACTCAACCGCGTCAATCTCCTCGATCGGGTTCGTGATCCCAGCCTGGGCGTACACGTCGGCCACACAATCACGCCCGGCCTGCGGGTTCACCTGATCACGCCCGGCCGCCATTGCCGGCTCCGAACGCAAGGCCATCCCCTGAATCCACGCCGGCTGACGCCCCTCAGCCGCCGCCGCATCAGCGGTCGCTTCATCACCGAGCACCATCGCAAACGCACCATCGGACGACGGACACGTCTCCGAATAGCGGATCGGATCCCACAACATCAGCGACTCGCGCACCGAGTCGTATGTGATCTCCGGCTCGTGCAGGTGCGCATACGGGTTGCGCAGCGCGTTCAGCCGGTCCTTCACCGCCACCTGGATGCCAATATCGTCGGGCGCACCCGACCGGGCGATGTAGTTGCGGATGTAGGGGGCGAAGTAGCCGCCGGCACCCGCCACCAGCTGCTGCTGGAACGGGATCTGGAACGACAGCGCCCACATCGCCTCCGAGCAGCTCTGCATCTCCCAGGCCACGGTGAGCACCCGGCGGGCCACACCCGACTCGATGTGGTTGGCCGCCACGATGGCGGTCGAGCCGCCCACCGACCCGGCGGTATGCACCCGCAACAGCGGCTTGCCCACTGCGCCGATGGCGTCGGCCAGGGCGTACTCGGGCACCATGACGCCCTCGAAGAAGTCGGGCGCCTTGCCGACGACGATGGCGTCGATGTCGGCCATCGTCATGTGGGCGTCCTCGAGCGCCCGAAACACGGCCTCCCGCAACAGCCCGGCCAGCGACACGTCGCCCCGGGTGGAGGCGTACTTGGTCTGTCCGGTTCCGACGACGGCTACACGGTTGGCACTCATCGGCCGCCCTCCGGCTGGTTGGACGTACTGGACTGCCCAGCACTCGGCTGATCGGCGGACAGCACCGCCACCAGGTTGTGTTGCATCAGGTGTCCGCCGGTGGCGTGGGCCACGCCCCGGTTGGCCGACCCGTCGAAGATGCGGTTGGCCACCTCGCCGATTCGGATCATGCCGGCGGCCATCATCGGGTTGGCGGCCAGCGGCCCACCGGACGGGTTGACGACGATGTCGTCGGCCAGGCCCAGCTCGTTGCGCAGGATGGCCTCGTGGTGGGTGAAGCAGGTGTGCAGCTCGGCCACATCGATCTCGCCGTCGCCAACGCCGGCGCCCTCGGCTGCCAGCCGGGCCGACGGGGCCCGGGTCAGGTCGCGCACGCCCAAAGCGTGGGCGTCGATGCGGTGGTCCAGCCCGGTGATCCAGGCGGGACGCGAGCACAGCTCGGCGGCCCGTTCGGGCGATGCCAACACGATGGCGGCGCCACCGTCGGTGATTGGCGCGCAGTCGTCGCGGCGCAGCGGGTTGGCCACGTAGTCGCCGGCCAGCACGTCCTCAGCGGAGCCGTCCCATGCCAGCTGGGCGTTGGGGTTGTTCCGGGCGCTGCGGCGGCTTCGGGCGGCCACCTTGGCCATCTCGGCCTCCGATGTCACCCCGGCCTCGATGCAGGCCCGGGCCTGTAGGGCGGCCAGCTCCACCGAGGTGGGCCACAGCGGGGCGGTGTAATAGGGCTCGCACATGCGGCTGAGCACCCGGGGCAGGTCGCCGGGGCTCGACTTGCCGTAGCCGTACACCAGGGCGGTGTCGGCGTGGCCCGAGCGGATCTTCAGGTACGCCTCGTACAGCGCCCAGGCGCCGTCCATCTCCACGTGGCTCTCGGCCACCGGCGGCCAGGCGCCGATGGCGTCCAGCGTCATCACAAAGCTGAACGCCTGCCCGGCCAGGTAGTCCGACGAGCCGGAGCAGTAGAAGTCGAAGCCGTGGTGGTCGAGGTCCACCTGGTCCATCACCTCGGCGATCACCGGTTGGATCAGCTCCACCTCGCTCAGCGTGTCCGCTGCACGCACGTGCTTGGTTTGGGCAAACCCGACGATGGCAACGTCGCGGCCTGCTGAAAAGTTCGAAGTAGTCACAGGCACCTCAGACGTGTTGGGCGTAGCTGGCAGGGTCGGCGTCTTCTTCGCCGTTGGGTCGCCACCACTTGATGTTCTCGAAGCTGGTGGCCAGGTCGTCGTCGTCCACCCACACCGCCTCCACCCGCATGCCGCTGTGGATCTGGTCGAAGGGGGTCTCCTGGATCAGCCCGTAGAGGGGCACGCCCGAGCCGTCGGGCAACACCAGGGCGGTCACGTACGGCAGGTCGTGGTCGCCGCCTGAGAACTGCACGTTCACCACGCAGTAGCTGGTGACCGTGCCCACATGGGCCAGCTCCACCTGCTCGCTGGCCGCCAGGCCGTTGGTGGGGATCACGCCGGTCGGCGGTGTGTACACCGTGCCCGACTCGGAGTCTCGCTCCCCCATCAGCCGCTTCTCGGCCATGCCTCGCAGAAAGCCCGATCGGGCGGTGCCCGGCGTGTAGCTGTAGGTCAGCGACGCCGGCGTGCGGATGCTGGCCACCGTCTCGGTGTCGGCCAGCACGTCGATCGCCGTCGTGTCGATGTCCGGCTGGATCCACAGGCCGTCGGGCAGGGTGGAGATGGTTCGATCGTCGCCACTCATGACGAAGCCTCCGTCGGCTCATCGGAATCCAGGGCGAAGTGAAAGTCGGTGATGGCTCCGCTGCGTACCACGGCCCACACCACCCGAACCCGCTGCCCCACCGACACGTCGTCGGGGGAGGCAACGTCCAAGGCGTGCAGCATCGGGGTATCGGCGCCGTCCAGCCGCACCAACGCCCAGGCGAACGGCTGATCGAACGGCTGGCCCTCCCGGGGTTCGGTCACCCACGTCCACGATTCGACCGTGCCGGTGTCGCCCACCAGCACCAGCTCGGTCAGCGGCTCGGCGCTCACCGGGTCGTATTCCTGGGGCGGACAGATCACCGAACCATCGGCGGCCTTGATGCCCAACAGGCGACCTTCCCGCAGTGCGGTGAAGAACGCCCCAATCACCGGCCCCGTCGTCCGCCGAAACGGATATTCGATCACCAGCGGTGCACGCAGCACCTCGTCAGTCGTCGCTGCCATGTTCCCCCTTGGTTGATGCACGGCCAAACAAGCCGTCGCCGACCACCAGCGCCGGAGCGATCCGGCCGAGACTGCGCAATACTAGACCACGCTGTAGCTGGCCGGTGAAGCTGAAAGACCAGCAGAGCGATCCAATATCTCGGATAGTTCGAGCACTGCTACAAAGACCTCTACAGAAGGTGTTTAACCTCCAAGGGCAGCCCGGGTGGCCTGCGATAGGGCTGGGTCGTTGCCCTCAAGACCACAACATTGAGGCAGCCTTCGCCCGGCTTCCGCAATCCGACAGTGATGTCACCGACCGTCGCCGGAAAGAGCTCACCGCTGCACCCGTACGAAAGTTCGATTTGGAGAGCGCAGCGTGCGTCGGATCCGTCCTTATCCATGCAAACGGTCGGCTGCGCCAATTATCGGCCTCGATCTCGACCAGGTTCTCCGTGATGCATGGTCGACATCGCTGCGTACCGCCCGCGCAGCTACTTAAGCAGGAGGCACCTGAACATTGAACACTATCCCACTCATTGCAAGTCAGCCTGAGCGCCCGCCCTTCCCTGGGCCCAACTCTCCCCCTACCGTCCCGGAGTGGTCCTCGTCTTGCCGATCGGTCCAGATTTACCTCGACATACGAGTTCTAATCGTCTTAACTGATCAACAAGTTCAGAAACCCAACGTTCATCGGTCGCCAACGCCGTCGGTCGGAACCACCGGTCGAATTTGGCGCCGTGCGGGTTGACCCTTGAGTTCGACGCCACCCCGGTGGCGACCCCCAAAGGAGGCGTTCCCTTGGCTACAGCACCAGAACCTGGCGAGCCGGTCTCGGAGGAAGAACACCGTCGTAGGGTCTCTGCTGGCTTCGTCCTATTTGCCAGCCAACTGGCCGGTGCGCTCCAAGCGGCTCGGAACGCCTTCGGCCACGACCTCGCTCGTGGCGAGTATCTGGAGGGGATACTGAAAAGCGCACTGCGCGACATACTGCCGACAGGTTACAACCTCTTCAGCGGCCAGATCATCAGCACGACGTCGATCAGCCGTCAGCAGGATCTCGTAGTCGTGGATTCGAAGAACGTATCGTCGCTTCTACGCTCCGAAGACCTCGGGATAGTTCCGATCGAGTCTGTCTCAGGAACGATCGAGGTCAAAACCTCGCTTACAAAAAAAACCGTCGAGGAGGCCGTTCGCAATGTCGAGTCAGTAAAGGCACTAGTCAAGGATCGCCCACCCACTGCTACCGGCACCCCAGCAATGCCGTTCGGGGGCGTGGTCGGATACGCCTCGCGGCCACAGTTTCTTTCGATTGCGCAGTCATACGTAAACGCATGTAGACACATTCCGAACCGAGACCACCGGCCGGACGCTCTGTTCGTACTCGGTGGTGGCACCGTTATGCCGGGACGTAGGGTGGGGGACGATAATGCTTCATCAATTGCCCTCTGCTATTGGAACGATTTTGAGGCAGAAAGCCAACTCGTCTTCGCGGAGGAGGACGAGGACGATGCTGATGACAACACGCGACCAACGGCGATATTTATTCATCGACTTACGCAACACCTAACAGCCTACACGCCGCCGCCGATTGATATCACCAAGTATGGCAAAGTTGGACGCGGCGACTGGAATTTCCGTCTGTTCGAGCCTCTCCCCACCTCCAAGGAGCACTAATGGAATACGCTCCGAAAGAATCTGCGTCGCATCTGTCTGGACTGCTCCCACCTACGCCGGCGACTAGCCCCAGAGCAGTCGTGGCGACCTCGGGGTTCGGCATCGCTTGGGCGGCCGCGATCGGCTACGTGCTTGGAGGTCCTCACGACGGCTACATCTCCATGTTCACCGCGGTCATCGCCATCACCGTCAGCCTAATACTCGGTATCGCGCTCGGATATCTGATGCAAAGCGTTCGGGCGAACCAATTCAAGACTGATAACGCCCAGCTCGCAGCGGACAGGTGCGAACACAACTTAGAGGCGCAATTGAAACTACTTTCAAGCTCCTGCGGGTCTAAAGAGTTGAACTCGATCGCCCGATCACACGCTCTCGCCCTCGAAACCGACCTGGCGAGCGTGGGGCTGGGCTGGCTAGCAGGCCACCTGGCAGACGCCGTCGACCCTATGGGTGCCCGTGACGCGCCCCCTTACAGCTCACTAGATCCGGAGCTCATTTTCCGATACACACAGGACCTTCTCAGCGCCGGACCGTCATGCTCATCGATCATCGGCAGACTAGCCCGTCCCGAAGGGGACGGCGAGATTACCCGTGCGTTTGATCGGCCTACTCATTTGAAGCCTGAATAGTCGGTCCAGTAATTATGCGGGCCATGGTTGATAAGAATTGCGTGAGGTGAGGGGAACACGTAACGAGGCTTTAATGCCCGGCTCCTAGCAGGGCGACCTCACCTGGCGAACTGCCGCCATCAACCAAGTACGTCACCACAGGCTCAACCATCGAGCAACCAAGAACGGACCACCCCGCATTGGTCACCCAAGTGAGGTGCTCCAGTTCGCTGAGCAAAGTTGCGCCACCGCTTCATCCGATCTCTTGCACTTTGGTCTGCACATCGGAAGAGTCGATCCCGCCTCGTTCGTCATCAGTCGTGACGAGCAAGGTAGCGACATCCCCACCCCCTTCCTTCACACCACTCGATGCATACCAGGCCCTCTTACGCTCCCAGGCTTGGGCATACTCCGGGTTCGACAACAGACCCAGGTGCTCCCAGATATAGGTTTCACCCGTGGCCGCATCCTCGATCGTAAAGTCGGGAAGCCGGATGGTGTCGTCATGACCGCGGAACTGCTTCTCGTAGGCGAACTCGACGCCATCAGCCGAAAGCGCGTTCGCAACGATCACTTCGCTCTTCGATCTCACCAGCGTTCCGTTGGAGGTCCGATGAATCAGGTTTGCTTCGAGGAATCGACCGCCCCCGACATCCTGTGGCTGTGGGTCGCGGAACAGGTTCGTGTACCGCTGCGCAGTCACCGAATGATCAACCGAGGAGTAGGAGAGGAGGTCGTTCAGCGGTCCTTGGTGGAGCACTACAACACGTTTGGTTTGTCTGGTCAGTGCCGTGTAGAGGAGTTCCCTTGACAGCAGACGGCACGGATTTGGCACGATCAGGAAGGTCGTGCCGAACTCCGAACCCTGCGACTTGTGAACTGTGATCGCGTAGGCCAGTTCAAGTATCGGATCACCGCCGTCCTTTGGAAGGTACCTGGCCCCATAGCCGTACTCGGCGCCGAGCTGTGTTGAGAACTCGACCTTGAGGCGTGTGACCTTGAACTTCTGACCGCGACGCTTGAACTGCCCGACGACCATCCCGATCTCGCCATTGGCGACGAACTCGGCCGGCCCCGTGAATGGGCTCCCCTCAGCGAACTCCTCCGGGTACACGTCCTTGTGCCGGTGGTTCCGGTTGTTCATGACCTTGTCGCCGTAGACGATTCCTTCCGGGCCCATGGGCTTGGGCACTTTTCGCCCGTATTTAACGAATGCCTGCGCTGTCTCGATCAAGTCGGCTCGGAAATGTCGGTGGATCGACCGATTCAATTCGGTCACGCCTGCCCCCGTAGCATGAATCGGACTGAGGATCTGCCAGTTTTCGCACTTCGCACCCGCTCCTTCGCTGTTCGGACGGCTGTTGTTGAAGTACACGTAATCGCCGCTGATGACTCCACCGAGCGAAGCGCCAAAACCGGTCTGATCATCGACGTCCGAAATCTCATCGATCTCGTCAACGAGCAGCTCCTGGAGCCGTTCGAAGACGTCTGTCGACGAGTCCCATTGCTCGAATCGAAGTGTTTCGCTGGGGCTTCCAGACAGGACTTGCCCCCATGCTTCCTCGGCGAGGGCACTCGGAGCCTCTCCGCCGAACCATTGCGCCAGTGCTAGATCGTGACGGTATTCCTCCGGGTCTGCCCCAGGACGCTGCCGCCGGAGAATCGTCAGTTCGGCGAACGACGGGCCAACCTTCGGGAAGGGCGATATAACACCGTCCTTCAGGAACTCGACGATGTCGACGAACGGGCGGCCCGCGCCGATCGGGGGGAGCTGTCGCGGGTCACCGACGAGGATCAGCCGCTCGATCTGGCTGACGTTGTCCAGTACAGCGTCGAGCTGCTCCTCCGTCAGCATCGAAGCTTCGTCGATGACGACTGTCCCCCCAGTGACCGCCGGGGGTTCCTTTGATCGACAGTACCGAGCGGTAGCGGGGTCATAGCGGCCGGTCGGCACCAGGAATTGGGCGATCGTCCGGGCCCGAATACCGGTCAGACCCCCAAGCCCCCGCTCGAGCTGGACCCGAGCCTTGCCAGTTGGAGCAAGCAGCGTGACACCGGCGCCTTGGATCGATGGCTGCGTGCACAACGCTGCCAGCAAGGTTGTTTTGCCCGTGCCCGCTGCGCCGACCACCACCGAGAATCGCGCCGCAGCCATCTCCTCCAGAGCCGCTGCCTTCTCCTGACGGGCAAGTGTCTCCACCTCGTCAGGCACCGACGTGGATTGGAGCACGTCCTCCAATACTGCGCCCCAGTCGGCTTGAACTTGGTGGCGCTTTTTTGCTGTCGCCCTCTTTCGAACCTCGGTGCCAATTCGCGTGCGGGCGGCAGCAAGACGGTCGAGCTGGTAGCCCGGGCGGCCGTCAAACATCTTGGCGGTCTGAACAGTCGGTGAGAGATCGCTTTCGACAGCGGCCAGGGAATCCCCGTCGACAGGACACGGCGGCTCGACCGGCATCGATCGAACGGTCCTGATGATTTGGTCCTGTGGCAACAGCGTGTGACCGTCATTTGCCGAATCCTCGAGGGCCGAGACAAGCAGGGCACGAACACGTCGGGGATCCTGCCCCTCGGTCATTGCCGACGGCGCTGCCATGGGAAACGCCGACGTCACCGCTGGTGCTGGGAACGAGCCGCGATCGACGACAGTCACTGGCGTCGCATCGCGATTGACTCGGTCAGTTTCGTAGATCAGGTAGGGATTCTCGACCAGCTCAGCGTCAGCGAGATCAATACCGGCCTGGTGACGTTCCTCGGGCACGTAGAAGCGCGTGGCCTGGGCAGACGAAAGATCGAACCTTGCGAGCAGGTGCAGCAAAGCTCGACGTTCACTGGGTAGTTCCGCCAGCTTCTTTGCCATCGTCGGACCAACACGACCGACCCACTCCTCACCGACTGATGACGGGTCGTCGAGCGCAGCTTGGACGGCTGGCCATGGATCGTCTTCTTCGGAAAGGCCGTCGGCCACTCGAAACGCCAGCAAGTGCCCGTGGTTCACGCCGAACGCCGACAATGCCGAGCCGAGCCCCGGAAATGCTCCGCGGAGCTTCCAGAGCTCACCTAGCCGTTCCTGCGACCAACGGATCTCGGCTGCATAGCTGTTGCCAAGCGAATCTTGCGCCCGCTGCAGCCCTTCGATGATGGCGAGTAGCGATGCGATCGCATGATCGTGGGAGACGTGCTCCGAGCCGTAGGAGAACTGCTCGAATGCTTCGTTTGGAGCGAATACGACCACATCTTCAGGATCGTAGGAGGGGTCTGCGGCCGCCCGTTCCATCGCCTCGTGATACGGAAGCAGGAACCCGCCGTCAACTACATCGGGACGGATCGAATGATGAACGACGCGCTCCCAGATCATCGACCGCGTTGGGTGCCCCTCGCCGAGGTCGTAGTCGTACTCGATTGCCGGTCCATACTTAGTGACCCAACCGACGCCGACGAGAACCCGTCCAGCCTGCTCGGTATGAGGTACCTCCTTGGCGTAGAAGAACGCCAAGGAGCGCTGGGGTTCGATCGCAGAGAAGAACGCATCGAGCATCCGAGTTTGGTTGTTGACGTCCTGCACCCACGACGAGCCGAACTGCATGAGGTCCCGGACAGCCATCTCGGCATCATCGTGGAAGACGAGGTCGAGGGAATCAGCGATCTCAACGGCCTCGTTGCGCAGCATCCACTTGAATGGGACGGCTCCCGCTGTGAATGCGGGGAGTTCGATGGGCGTTGGTCGATAGTGCTTGTGCACCGACGAACTCTTGCTGTACGGGTGTTGGAACGTTCTCGTGATTGGAAAATCAGCCATGAACGTCGCCCGTTCGGCGACACACGGCGGCACCTCGAATTGATTGAGCTCGTCGATTCTGCGGCCTGAGACCTTGACCTCAACCTCATCATTGCGGCGCTCGTGAATATTGCCGAGCCGCAGGCAGGAGCCGTTGTTCACTGGGTCGTTACAGACGGTGCCGTTCCAGGCTGCGTCATGCCACGGCACGCGAATCGAGAGATGGCGGAGCGGAAGGTTCATAGTCACTGTCCTGGAAGCAGGGTGCTCGGGGTTCCGGATGAGGTCACGATGAGTTCGTCCCGAGCGCGGGTACAGGCGACGTAAAGGAGGCAGCGTTCTCGAAGAATGTCGATGTCGTGTTGTGCCTCGTCAACACCGACAGCTGTGATCGCCAGGGGGAACGGCAGGTTGTCGGCGTTGGCGGCCACGACGGCGAGACGTGCAAATTCCAGCCCCTTGCAGGAGTGCATCGTCGCCGTTCGGACCCCTGGCTTCTTCGTGTCGCTACCGATCTCCGACCAGCGGATATCAGCGTCATCCATTGCTGCCTGCACGGCACGCAGATCATCTCGGGTGCGAGCCGTAACGCCAATGGCGGCGTGGGCGACTCCCTCATCGAGCCACTCTCGGATTTGTGCGGCAACGAACTCTGCCTCCTCTGCCGGTGTGGCGAACTTCTGGATCGTCGGTGCGGGTCCATCGAACGCAGAGCGATAACCAACCTGTGGCTCGAGGTTGCCGTCGAGGTCGTCGATGTCTTGGCCGGTGAGGATGCCAAGCGTCCAACCGAGGATCTGCTGCGACGTCCGATAGTTGATCTTGAGTCGGCGCGACTTCCCCCTTGTGTCGATCCCGAGGCTCAGCAGGCTGACTCGGTAATCGTAGATGCGCTGATGGGCGTCGCCGGCAATGAAGAGGTCGTTCGGTCCGGCCGCAACTGCCTCGCGGAGGAGACGCCATTGAGCCGGGTGCAGATCCTGTGCTTCGTCGACGACGACGTGCACATACGGATGTCCAGAACGTGCGGCGAGTAGATCCGCCGCTTGGTCGGCGATCTGGAGAAATGTGGCCTGGCCCTTGTCTTGCAGATCACTGAGCATCCGTTCGAGTGCTGACCAGACTGCTTTTCGTGCGGGTCGGGTCAGCCGGCCGCCGCGACCGGGTCGTGGGCTCGTGCCGTAGTCGGCGAGACTTGTGAGCCGACGGGCGAGAATGACCTGTTCCCATTCGGTGATCAAGTACCGACCATCCAGACCGAAGTCATCCAGGCCGCTCATGTTGGCGGCCTGGTCGGCTAGATCCTGAAGCCTGTCCGTCTGAACGACCCGCACGCGGGTCTTCGAGACGGAAAGGGCCTTTCGTGCGAACGAGTCTACGGTCGACACTTGGATTCGGCGGTACTGCTCGGGGCTGCAGAACCCGCGGAGCGTCCGGTCGAGGTTGTCGGTGAGGCTGTTTGTATAGGTCGCTAACAGGACACGACCGTTCGAGTCGTCGGCGTCGATCAGCTGTTGGGCAAGGAAGCGCGCCCGGTGGATAGCGACGACCGTCTTGCCCGTACCGGCGCCGCCAGTCACCTTGGCGGGCCCTGGATACGAGGGGCGATACGCAAGGGCGCGCTGTGCCGGATGCAGGAAGGTTCGCCAGGCCTCAAAATCGCCGGACAGGAGCCCAACAAGTTCCTCGTCACTGGTCGTGACGACGAATGCCGACTTGGTGCCCGGCTGTTCGAGCGCAACGTCGATGTCTTCGGGATCGACCGGATCACCCGTGAGGTCGTAGTCCTGAGAGAGCGCCTCCCAGACCTCATCGGTGGTCTTACCGTCGGCAAGCATAAGCACGGCGTCGCTTTGCGCTGGCGGGAGATAGTTAGCGATGGCGTAGAGCTCAGCTTCGTCAACAATTCGACGGAGCACGGAGATCAGTTCCTCATCGATGCCGACGGCAGCGAATTCGCGATCGCGCCTCTCAGCGAAAAGGCTCGGGGCATTGACCGGCTCCGAGGCCGTGACCGCCTCCACCCGGGCAGCAACGGTAGGGATGTCGAGGATCTCGACGAGACCGGTGACGGGGTTGATCGCGAGCTTCTGCTTCTCCGCCCATTCGTATGCGTCATCGTGTGGAAGCACACGGAGGAGCGCGTACTTACCACCCCCGAGACGAACGACGACTCCTCGCACGGACTGGTCGACGCGAACGGTGCGGATTCGGTCATCCCGGGTTGCGTTTGGCTTCTCGAGGTGCACTCCGGTGTGTGTAGCGTCCTCGAACTTGCCTGGCAGTTCGCGAACCTTCTGTCGAACGGGGGGTTCGAGCTTGACGAAGTCGTCCAAAAACTCCTTGGCGAATAAGAGCGTGGCCATCAGCGAACTCCTTGCTCGAGGGTCTCGACAAGAGACTCTTGTGTCCATCCAGCAGGGCTCCGAAGATCCCATTCCAGGAGGGTGGTCGGCCGGGCAACATTGCTTGGCAGAATCCCAACCTTGCTGGCTGGCCAGGCGACCTCGATCGGTGTGTCGTCAGCGTCCCCTGCAGGAAAGGCAACCTCGAAGTCGGACCAACCGGCATCGATCGCATGCTCGGCGAGAACTATGGCAGCGGCATCGAAGACGTCGGCGAGGAGATCCTCATCGGAAGATGAAAACTGTGTCGACGGAACCGGACCGGTTGAAGCTGACTCCGTGTGGCTGTAGGTCCGGGTGGTCGTGATCACCGCATTCTCATCGAGAAACTGGAGGATGTTTCCAAGATGGAGCCAGTCAGTCCACCTTGCCTTGTCGGGCTCAATAGATGTGTCGTGCGAGACGATGGCGGTCAGGATCTGAGCACGTCCACGTTCAAGGATGGAGCCGCCGTGCTGACCGCTCTGCGATGTCCACGTAACCGCTGCGATACCTGTTTCGTGATCGGAGGGCTGGACGACGTCGCCGAAGGCCAGCTCATCGACTGCTCGTCCGATGTCGTCCACCGGGAGCGTGTGACCATTCCCCGGGGCAAGGCTCGTGGTCAGGGCCAGGGCCCGCCATGCTTGGTCATCGGGATGAGCGAGGTAGTGCACCAGCTGGTCGAATGCACCGAGGGAATGAGCGCTGAATGCCGGATGGCTGGCACCGAATGCTTGCTTCGCTCCTTGTGCGGAGGAGTGGAGTACGGGGTTTGGCAACGGCGTTGCCGAACCGACCGTCAAACCCTGCGACACCGCCGTGAGCGTCGCCTTCACGTCGTGCCAGGTAAGCGCCCACACCCGGGTGCCGCCTGCTCGGACTGACGCGCGGCGGGTGGAGTCCTTATCGACCTGGTCGGGGTCGCTGCCGTGGAACTCCCAGCCGTCGAGATAGATGGCTACGGGAGCGGATCCGGTGGCGTCGACGCGGGTGGCGTAGAAGTCGGGCTTGGTGCCGTGGGCAGCGAGGTTGACCTGCTCCCGTAGCTCCCAATGGGGTCCATCCTGGAACCGCACGTCGAAGCGGGCGAGGCTCGCATGGTCGGGATCGGGTCTGGCGGTGACTCGGGCGGGCCCGTCCGTCGACCAACGATGCAGGAGCGCTTTGAACATCCGTTCCAGTTCGGATTGTCGAACGTTCGAGAGGTTGACACCGGTGATGGTGCCATCCTCGGCGGGCTTGAGGTCCCAACCAGTGAGGATCTCATCGAGCAACTGGAGGGCGACATCGCGCGAGACGAGCGGGATCTCATGGCGGCCCACGGCGGTGAAGAGGCAACGGTGGCAGCCGGGCTGGCCTCGGGTTTGGCACTCGCATGTAGAGATGAGTTCGACAGCGCGGGTCAGGATCTCGCGGAGTCGTTCAGGGTCGGCAAGTCGGGGGAGATAGCCGGTTCCGCCCGGAACCGTGTCATGGACGAGAACGAATCGGTTACGGTCATCCGGCTCGCCACCGGGAGCTGGGAAATCGGTCTGGATCACGCGGAGGTGCGACGGGTCGCCACCGAACGAATCCCGGAGGCCGAGGAGCAGAGCCGCCTTGAAGGACAGCACCCGTTCGATGGCCTCGAACTCCGCGACCGGAAGCAGAATTCTGACTGCCTCGGTAACGAGTTCGTGAGCGAGAACGAGGCTGTCCCATTGCTCCTTGCGCGCGCCAGACCGGACCTTGCACCACGTGCGGTGGTGGTTCGAGTCTTCCGGGTCGCGTGTGTCACCGCGGATGCCGTAAACGCCGCCACAATGCCGACAGACGGTGAAGAGTGAGACCGGGGCGTCGTAGCCATCGATACGGACCTGACGGGACTGACCGGAGCGAGACCCGTGCGGGCCGAGGTTGAGATAACGAATACGGGCGGCTCGCGCCGCCTCGACGCCGAACACGATCTTGGCGTGGAGATGAGCGGCGGTGATGTCGTCAGGTGCGATATCGACGGAGGTAAGGACCTCATGCCATTCCTTCTCGCGGTCTTCGCTGTCGTCGCCGACTCGCGCCGAGGTCTCCCGCTCCGTCGACGACACGACCCGCATCGGCAGGACCGTGAGCATGGCACCCTGGTCAGCGACTCCATTCGATCCGCATCGCGGGCAGGTGACGACGGTGGTGCTCACATCGGCTGATGCCCAAGCACAGGACGGGCAGAAGCGCCACGTTGCGTGGGCCGGTTCGCTCTCGGTGCCATTATCGACAGAGTCGATTCGCACCCGGTGCGCATCGACGTAGAAGTAGTTGCCCGGCGCCAACTCGCGAATGGCGATGGAAGCTGGCCTGGTGTATTCCTCCGCCCTTGACGTGAATCGTTTGCTCTGTTCGTCTCCGGGGTCGTAGCCGTCATTCGGACCCCAGAGGTTCACCTCAAGGGTGACGGTGTCGTCGAAAAGGGTGTAGTTGGGCAGCAACCCGAGACTCTCCAGTGCACCAAGAGTGTCCTGGCTCTTGGCTCGGATGATTCGACTGGCGGTGTACCGCAACTCGGCCACGACCCGTCCGAGCGTGTCCTTGTCCTCATCGGTCGGGTTCTCCAGGGCGACGAGTGGCTTCTCACGTTCGCGCAGCCGGTCTCGTTGGTTGGTGAGGGTTTTGATGTGCACCCACCATCGATCGATGACCCGTTCGACGTGAGGTCGCATGTCGACGGAGGCCCAGGAGGCCAGACGCGTAGAAACGGAAGCGTCGAGGTGTTGCCCAAAGAGGCCTACAAATCGCGTCACCAAGTCTCGGGCCCTACCGGCTTCGAGGATCTCGGCAAGCCAGCCGCCTGGTTGGAGCCCGGACGAAGCGATCTGCCCAATGGTTCGTGGCATCTGCCCTGCGCTGGGGATGAGACCGTCAGCGCCTTCGGCGGCTCGATCGAGCAGGAACGCCAGGTACTGGCGACGGAGGATCTCAATGGCGTCGAGATAACAGCTCGGTGCGGTGATGTCGCCGGCAATCATCAGTTCCGGGTCGTGGAGAAAGTACAGGCTTCGGGGATCACCCTCGGCGAATGTCGTAACGAACGCATTTCCCGTCTTTCGGCCGGCACGACCCACGCGTTGGATGTAGCTGGATTGCGTTGGCGGGACTGCGGTGAGCATCACGGCCGAAAGGTCGCCAATGTCGATCCCCATCTCGAGCGTGGGTGTCGCCGCTAACACGTTGGGGGCATCAGGCGTTCCCCCATCCTTGAAACCGGTCTCGATGAGCTCCCGCCGCTGGCGTGTGAGCATTCCGGTGTGTTCGGCGGCGACGACCCGCCGGATCTGCCCGGACCGGTAGAGGTGGCGGTAGTAGTTCGTCGGCAATGTCGACGCCGGTTTATAGGTGCCCGTGCACCGCAGCCGAAGGCAGGGTCGGCCATTCCAATCGTCGAATCGCTCAGGTGTGGCGTAGTGCCGGTGCGCACACAGCTCGCACCGGAGTTCAGTCCGGGGAAACCCGTCGACAGATGGGGCAATGTCTACGAACTCGATGCGATCGGCGGGAAGGCCCCACACCGTCCCTTTGGTGGAAGTCCGGGCGCCGAGGATCTCTTGCTCGGTGAGCAGGTGGAGAAGGTCTCGGAGCGCCTGGTCGGCTGCTGCTCCTTCGATTCCCAGCACCTTCTTCGACCAGAGACGGAGCCAGCTTTGCGGTCCGGTAACGGGATCGAACTCATCGGATTTGGCGGAGGAATAGAAGGCAGGCGCGGTTATACCCTTCGGGAACTTGGGTGCGAGACGGTCGCCACCACCCCAAATGCGCCAGCGGTTGCCATTCTCGGCGACGTACCGGTCGAGGAACGGGTGGAAGATTCCGCCGCGGAGTCTCAGGCGTTCGATGACTCCGTGGATCCACGTTTGGATGGTGACGGCGTCGGTGAGGAGCAGGCCGGTGTTGGCCTGCACTGCCTCGGTGGCGAACTGGACGAGGTTGGTCCACTCATCGTCGGTGATCAGCACCTCGGCAATGGCGGTGCCCGTGGTCTCCAGTGTTCGGCCGAGACGCGATCGCACCCCTGCTTCGAGAATTGCGTCGAAACCGAGTCGTTCGGCCAGACCGTCGCGGGCTTCCTGGGCGGCGTTAGTCCCGGGTGATTCCCATGACGCTGCCAACCAGCCCTCCCACAGAAGGTCGGGCGGGACGAGTGCGAAGACGTCGTCGAGCGGGCGATCACCCTGGTCGGCCTTGGTGAGGACGACCTCGGCGACGCGCTGAAGTGGCACGCGTCCCTTTGACTGGAGCGCACCGGAGAGGGTGGCCCGGAGATTAAAGCGATGCGTTCGGCCCGAGAAGAATGCGGCGCGGTGGGAGGCGTCCTGGACCGAGTCGGTGAAGGCGAGCAGCTTGCGTTCGTCGTCGGCGACGTAGTCGGAGCCGAACATCTGGGTGATGCTCACCGACGCGAGCGTCGTGACCCGTGACCCGAGGAACCGGATGGCGTCTCGGGTGCCGCACGACGGGCATTGTTGGCGTTTGGCGGCTTCGTCGCGCGATTCTTCGGTGGACTCTTCGCCGGTCATCCCGGCGACGAGCACAGGGATACGCGTTGCTTTGTCGTCATCGCCCTTGTGGACTTGACCGCTGGCGGGGTCGAGCCAGAGGACGTCCGGCTCGGGCGCGTTGGCTCGAAGCATCGTCCTAGTCCGTTCGCGGTCCCGCACCGACACGAGATAGGGGTCGGTATCGTGGTCATATACAAGACGTTCGATCGCCGCAGCACCCTGTCCCCCGGCTCGGTTCACGACCCCGAGCCAGCCGGACCGGCCGCATGAGGTGCAGTACACCGATGGCAGCTCGTGGGTAGCGTCGTCATGATCGTTTGGTGGTGAGTCCGCCCAGCGGAACCCGGGCGTGCCAGACACGAGACGCTTGAGACGCGTGACTTCTCGTATCCACAGCTGCACCTCGACGGAGAAGAGCGGTCGGATCCCACCAGTACTGGTGCGGCCCTTGGCCTGCGAAACCAGGGCGACAAACCGCTCGAGGCCTTCTTCGACTGCGTCCACGTCGCGCGTCAAAGCCTCGCCCCACTCGGGGATCTGCTGTGCCACGCCGGCGACCGCATCGGGCCACCGGCGGGGACGGTCAGCCGCGACGCGGAGCAGGCTTGCCGTGACTCGATGCCGTAGTAACCGATCGCCCACGGACTTGGCGTCGTCGAACCCCTCGCCGGTGAAAGCCTCGGCTAGCGCGTCGAGGTCAAGCGGATCGAGAGCGATCAGATCTTCCGGGCTAGGGACAGGCATCCCAAAGTCGATGTCGCCGCATACTTCCGCGACGGTTCGCCGCTGTTCCCCGATGATCGACGACGCATCGAACCGCACTCCGAACACGCGGGATGCGAAGCTGCACATATCGGCCGCTGCTGTCGGGGACGACCCGAGCGTGGCTGACGTGCCAACACATCCGACGCCGGTGAGCGGCGAAGCTGTGGTCGCTGTGTTGAGGCGATACCCGAGTCGCCGGAGCAGCATTGCCACGTCGGTGCCCTGTGCGCCGTCGTACGTATGGAACTCGTCGAGGACCAGGTATTTCAGGGGCTGCTCCCAACTGTCGTCGTCGGTTGGCCGGGTATTTGCCGCCCACAGGCGTTGCCGAGTCCAGTTCGTCAGGAGCCGGTCGAGCATCTTGTAGTTGGTGAGAAGGATGTCGGGTGGGTCGGCTTGCAGTTCTGCCGGGTCGGAGATGAGGTGCGATCCGTCCATCGCCCGACGTGGACGGATCGAGCCGTCATCGCCGATCCACACCCCTCCGCGAACACCGGCGGCTTGAGCTTCCGGATCCGTGAGGAGCGCTGCGATACGTCGCTCCTGGTCTGTGACGAGGGCGTTCATGGGATACAGCACGAGCGCCTTGATGCCCCGCTGGCCCCGACCACGAGCAGAGATAGCGTGATCGATGGCCGGGATCAGGAAGCCCTCCGACTTACCAGAACCGGTCCCGGTGGTAATCAGGGTTGGCTTCGGCGTCCGCCCTCGACCAGAAAGCCGCTGCCACGCCAGAAGCTGGTGCAAGTACGGCCGAAACCCGGGAGGTGCCCACGCAAGGCCTAGGTCCGAATCGTCAGGAGCTTCGACAAACGGCAGCCGGACACGCAGGTACGGACCACGGAAGATCCCGTCTACCTCATCCAAGAGAAACTCGGTGAGTGTCTTGTAGGCCTCGTCCTCGGAGAGCGCGAACGTCGTTGCGAGGTACTCGACGATCGAGCCACGAAGCTCCCGAGCAACAAGAGACGGAATCACGACGCCAAACCACTGGGTGTCGCCGGGTCGAGGCCATATCGTTCGACGAAGACGTCGTAGGCACTCGTCATCGCTTCGACCCGATCGGCAGAAGTGAAGGGCGGTTCGAACGGCCCGAGATCAACGTCGCGATCTCCCCCGAGGTAAGCAGAGACCCGGTCCCACACCCTGACCCATCCCCGGGTTCCTTCCTCCTTGGCCTGTGCTTCAAGCTGCGCCTGAAGAAATCCGTGCTGGTGCCAGTCGCCGCAGAGCTGTCGACCTTTAGCGTCGAACACCATCTGATGCTCGTAGGCACGCAGCACTGGGAACTGGGAGTTGTAGACGGCGGTCAACCCAGCCGGGTCGACTCCCAGCACAAGTGCCCCGAGTGCATCAAGCTCGGTGAGAAGCAGCCACCTGTCAAGGTCTGTCCGGACCGGAACGCCCATGTCCCAGGTAGTTGGAGGCGAGGCGATAGAGCGGGTGGCACGTGCACTATCGGCGAAATCGTCCTCGGTCCAATGCTCGGAATGTAGCGAGCTCCAGAGATCAGCGAAGTCGTCGGTCAGGCAGTTGAGCCGGGCCACGCGGTGGAGCACAGGCGCCGAGAACGTACTTTCCTTTCGCATCGCCGGAAGTCGCCCAATTACGCCTTCGGTCACGTCGGTGGTATCGGTAATTCGGATGAAGAAGTCGGAAAGCAATCCCGACAAAACGCCGACAAGCAGGGCGGTGTCGGTCTCGTCTGCGTAACCCCCGAAGTAACAGATATTGGTAGCGATCGGCCCACGCGGGCAGAGTGACACAAACAGCGATCGGTACGTGTTGGAAGGAATGCGCTTTCGTACTATGGCTCGGAAGCTCTCCGAGTATGGAATGCCATCCCACGTTTCAAGCGATGTCGCCAACGCTGACCTGCTTGCCTTGCGTTGCCAATTTGTCCGTGGAATGTGTGACTCTGAAAGCTCGTTGAGATCAATCTCGTCGTAGTCCTGCTGATGCAGCCCACTTAGCCTGGGCTCCTTCTGGAACGGATTGGAGATACCGAAATGTGGGCCCTGAAGAACGACGTCTGTCCATGCAGCGGGCCGGTCCGTCCGTTGCTCAAGTAGCCCTGCGCGCTCGGCCGCAGACTCCTCGACTCCGCGTGTCCAGAAAAGGCCCTGAGATCCGAGCCTGTGCGAATGTCTGCCAAGGGCCTCGGCTGCCGCAGCCTCAGCTGACGTTACGTTCTTGATAACCGGCGATGAAGGCGGCTCGCTGTAGGCCAGGAGTGCTGCCCAGGACGAAAGCGTGCCAGCGTCGACCTCGACAAACCGTTCTGCGTGTGGCCGAAGGTCCCAGCCCCCCGCAGGCAGCTTGCGACCGGGAAGCTCTCCGGTACCGTCGTGTCCGATGCTGCGATCGACGACTGACGGGTGATACAGAAACGCTGCCTGCGTAAACGACGGATCCTCCCGCTCAGATGAGTAGACGTGGACCCCGTACTCACGCGTATCGCTGATCTCTGCGAACAGCATGAGTTCGTTGATGAAGTGGTAGTGACGCCGGTAACGCCGGTATGCCGTCGCACGAAGTTCCGCTGCCTTCGGGTCGCTCAAGAAGCCCTCTGGATGAAGCAGCGCTGTCACACCGCCGCTGGCCTGTCGACGCCAGGAGTTGGTGATGAAGAGCAGGTACAGGTTGTTCTGTTGTCCGACAAGGAGCGGTTCGCGGGACCCTGCACCCAGCAGATCGTTGAGACCTTCGTTCTCGGCGAGCTCCGTCATGTACTGCTTGCGGGCAGCTGGGGCAGCGAGCACGACGCCGCGGCGTTCAATCCGTTGCTCTTGCGTGATCGACGGCGCTACACCAAAAAACGGGTCGTACTCTGCGAGCACGAAATCATCCGACCATCGGGGCCGCACCCAGGGCGGGTTCCCGACCTGGAGCTCGAATCCGCCACCATCGAACACAGTCGGCTGCTCAAGCTCCCAGTGAAAGAACGCTTGGTCAGCTGCGATGTTCCGGCACTCCCGTAGCCATGGGTGACGTTGAATGACCTCCACCACCGAGGCCCGCCCGAAACTCTCGACCGACTCAAGGGTCCCATCGGCAAGCTCGTTCGGCGTGAACAGCTCGCCTGTGTCTGCCGAGTCCGGCTGCCCCAGAAGGAGCTCGCCGGCCTCAATCCACGCATCGACGCTGGGCAGCAATGATCCGTTCGCCGGACCCCACATCCAGAGCGCGCACCATGCGTCCATGAGGAGTCGGAGTCGAGCAGACGGACCTTCTGGATCGTTGAACCTGCCGCTTCCACCTGACGGCAACTTGGCCGAGTTCCTGCCCCAGAGGTTGACAGCGCGAGAGTTCGCCCGCAGGTAATTCCGTCCATCTTGAGCGGCGGTCGCCCACGCTCGGTCCACACGCCGAGCGAGGGCCTGCAACCGGTCGAGCTGGTGTTTGGTCGGCACGGCGTGGGCCCGCTTGCGCCAGGCCCGAACGGTCTCGGACCACTGCTCCGCCAGCCCTGGCCTGGGATGCTTACCGCCGACACCCTTAAGCTCGCCGGCGGACGCAGCTATGCCCCATCCTTCGCCCGGGAGAAGGAAGTGATGGATCCCGGATGCCTCGCCGAGTGGGACATCGTCAAAGGGAAATTCGGTCGGAGCGACGGCAGGCTTGCGGTTCGTCCCTTTCCACGGCTGCTTCTTCGCCTGCTCGACGGTGTATACGGCGCGGCGGGCACCGATCAAGCTGTTGCCACGACGGAGCCGGGCGCCAAAGTGGGGAGCACGGAGCCCGGGGTACATGCAGTTCAGCCACAAGCTGACCTCAGCGAGCTCGACCGCAGTGGGGTTGAGGTCGACGCCATAGCACTGGTTGATGGCGAAGTGGGCCTTCGTCTTCTGTAGTTCGAGCTGGTACTGATCGGGGTCGATAATCTCGCCCGCCTCGTCTTGGGCTGCCTTGAGATAACGCTCGGCGAGCTGGATGATCGCTTCGTTGAGGAACGCGCCGCTGCCGAGCGCTGGCTCACACACGGTGAGCTCGAGAACGTCAGCGGCAGCCAAGTCGGGATGTTCCTCCCAGTACACGTCGAGGGTATGGCGGACGGTGAACTCAGTGAGTACCTCGGGTGTGTAGTAGCTGGCTGACCGCTGACGGTCTCGGCCAGATAACCGGAACACAAAATCGCCTTCACGATACCGGACAGGTCGCTCCTGCCCCTCCGCTCCCTCGACGAGAAACACGTCGTCGGGGAACTCCTTGGCCCGGTCGACCGGGATGACCCAAGAGCCGTTGTCAGGGTCGCCATCATTGGCAATCTCGAAGAGCTCCTCAGTCGCGAGGAACCCCTTGTAGGCCATGAGGCCCTCGTACACCGCGCCCAATTGATTGATGCCAAGGGTCGCGTAGCTCAGGGCCTGCCGGCTACGACCGCGCTGTTCCTTCGAGAAGCAGAGGTTGGCGAGTACCTGCTGCAGTGTTTCGTCGGTGATCCTGGAACGGTCGAGCAGCGGGCAGGCTCGCTCGGAGAACAGCGTCGACCCCAGACCAGGGAAGGTCAATCCTCGAGCATCGATCTCCAAGGTCGCTTCAGGCTCATACCCGTCGTTGACGAGGCGGAACAGGACCGCTAGCGACTGCTGGAGATGGGTACTTTCACGAGCTCGATCATCATGAAGCTCGGTGAGGGCGGTTTCGCGGAGCCTGGCCAGGCTGTATCCGGCCTGGTAGTCCGGGTCGTCAACGGGGAGGATGCCAAGCTCGGGACGAGCTTCGGCGAACAAGAGCACGATCACTCGGTAGAGGTAGCGGAGACTCTGGAGGGTGAGGTCGTCGGGATCGATCTGTCGCCATGCGCCCTTCTGCCGGTGGCGGATGTCCCTCACGACGGCATTGGCGAGGAGTTCGACGCTGCGTCGGACGCCATGTCGCAGCTCCTTCGAGACTCCGGCCGACTCATTGGCGGCCTTGTCGAGAAGTGCAGTGAGAATCGACTGGGCGTCCTCATCGGGATCGATGGCGTCAGCACTGAACAGGGCGGCGATCGCAGACAGTTCACCTTTCGCTCGGTCATCGTTCCGTGCAACTGCGTTGTCGAGGTTGGCGGCAAGAAGGACGCCCTCCCCCCATCGATCGCGATCGAGCAGTGTGATCGACCCTCCTGAAGTAATGAGGAGGTAGTTCGGGGGGTCGTCGGCGGTAAAGATGAGCTGAGCTGCTTCGAGGGCGGTTCGTCCTTCCGCCTTGCCCCCAACTCGCACGGGGTCGAGCAGCGTTCCAGCCGGAGCCGTCTTGGTAGCGACGACCGTCGAGGGGTCCGTGGCGAAGACCCCGTCAAGAGCGAGGAGCAATAGGCCGGTTGATGTCTCACAGACGTGGGCAGTTGGAATCTCGAGCGTCTTGTCGCCGGACGTCAGCGTCACTACCTCGTCGCGATTCGGCATCCAGCCCAGAGCCAGCAACACCTCGTCGTTGAGGTCGCGGAGCGCCTCAACCGAGTCAGTCGACAAAATACCGAGATCGAGTCGTCCGTCGTCCGTCTCGCCATCGGGCGACGTGAGGGCGGCATCGACCCGAAACTTGTCGAAGGCGTTGGAGAGACCGCGAACGCGACTTCTCGCCGTACGGTCCCCCTTGCGTTCGGCGGCGTCCCATCGCTTATAGAGCTCGTCGAGACCGGCGTCGAGTCGGTACGAAAGGAAGTAGTCACTGAAGTAGGCCTGGTTGACGACCGAGGGCAGGCTCTTCTCAGCCGACGCTGCCTTATTTGTCCGAGGAGCCATGTCAGTTCCTCGGAACAAGCGCGCCAATGACGCGGATCAGCGGTGATGGGGCGGCTGTGTTATCGGCAATCAACCCTTCGATCTGACGGGTCACCCGATCGATGTCAGAGAAACGACGGTCGCGATGCGGGCCGGGCTTCATCTCATCGGCAACGGCCCGTGCGCTGATCTGCCATCGTTCGAGCCTCGTTCTCGTGGCCTCGAGCCGCTCGCTGACCTTTTCCAACGGCCCTTCCATATGCGCCGCAAGGTTGCTTTCGACGGCGGTGACGATCGGGCCGAGCTGTGCCTCAACCACGGCCATGTCGCCTTGCCAGACAGGGTTGACCATGCCTTCAGCAACACCGGCGGCCGCAAGGGTCGGGAACATGTCCGCAAATGTGACCATCTCGTCCTCGATCGTGGCGGCCAGCCATACAGAGGCGATCGGCTCACCGAGCTTGTTGGACCAGACACCGGAGACGAGAACGGTGGGGGCGTCGACTGCACATGCAATGGCGATGGCTTCGTTGCGTTGGACCCGGTAAAGGAGTTTGTCCGCAAGCCAGTCGAGTACCGGATGCTGAGGACCGAGGTAGTGGACTTCGGGCCAGGCGGTTCCGGTGTCTCCCGAATCGGCTTTGGCATTGACGGCGTCATCGAGCGATTGGGTGGCCACACGCTGGTCGGTGGTGAGTCGCAGTCGACCGGCCAGGTTGCGCTGACGCAAGTATGACTGCGGGAGCGCATCGAGTCGGCGCAAGAGATCCTGGGGCGGCTCGAAGCTCAGGACCTGACCGTCGGTCTCCCAGCCGATCTGGCTCAAGTCGCCGTAGACCAGGGTGGCTCCGACCCTGAGGAAGTCATCCGGGCAGTTGAAGAGCGAAGGGACCGGGCTCGTGGCAACCGGAGGCGCTGATGACTCTGCTTCAGGCGGGGTGTCGAGGCCGGCGAACGCCCACGGATCAAAGGTGTTGGCTGTCGGCACGGCTTCCTCAAGCGCCGCTTCTCGCTCGTCGGTGGTGCGCTTACGCAGGGCATCGATAATCGCGCTCTGCTCAGCCGATTCGCTGTAGAGCCCCATGACAGACGCTGCATCACCCAACGCTTTGTGGGCGGTGTTCTCCTTCTCGACGAGCTTCGACACGACACGAACGTCGCTGGCGGTCTCCTCATCGGCAGGGTTGTAGATGAGGTAGCGGATTTCCGGGCGGTGGAGTTGGCCATAGCGATCAATGCGGCCGTTGCGTTGTTCGAGGGTGATCAGCGACCAAGGGAGGTCAAAGTGGATCAGGTGATGGCACTGCTTGTGAAGGTTCACGCCCTCAGACGCGATATCGGACGTCACGAGGACACGGATCGGGGCCGAGGCCATCGAGAACGCCTCAACGATCTGTTGTTGCTCCTCGTCGCTCTTAGAGTTGTGGAACGTCTCGACCTGCTTGTCAGCCATCCCGAGTTCGTCCCGAACGGCTTCAGCGATCCAATCAAGGGTGCGAACACGCTCGGAGAAAATCACAACTCGGACGTTCGACTCCTTGCCAACCCCGATCTCGCGGAGCGTGGCGACAAGCTTCGCGAGCTTGGCTGGTGCGTTGTCCATCGCCTCCTGGGCCTTGACTCGGAGGCGGCGGAGCGCTTCGACCTCTGGGGAGTCAGTCGGGGTCGACGGATCAAGCGGAACCGCTGTCCCGTATTTGTTGAGGCGGTTATCGATCGACTCGGAGAGCGCGGCTGGTGAGGAGAGCGCTCCCTTCAGCAAGGTGTAAGGAAAGAGGCGATCCTCGCAGGGGGCGGACTTCTCGGGGTTCAGCCAGGTCTCGCTCAGTTCTGCAAAGACCGCTTCCTCATCAGGGCTCGGTATTACGGCGACCGGAACGGGCTCGGCGCGTTCGGCCCACCGGTCGCCAATGACCGCTTCGACGTCGGGTGACTTCTTGTGACGACGAATGACCAGGTGCTCGATGTCCTCGGCCGTGACCTCCTTTGGGTCCGGAACAGCCGTCGGATCGAGCAGCGAGATCAACTCGGCGAAGGACTCCGATTTTCCATTGTGCGGTGTCGCGGTCGTGAGGATGAGCGCGTCGGCATTAGGTGCGAGGACACGAGCGACCTGACTGCGGAGGCTCGCCCTATTGGTCGCGCTGTGGGCTTCGTCGATCCACACGGCATCCCAACGGACGCGCTCCAGATGGTGCCGGTATCGACTGGGATTCTTGATTGTGTCGATCGAGACGATGACACGGTTGAAGTAGGTGAACGGGTTGCGACCTGCCGGGATCCTCTGCCGGACCCGCTGGATTCCTTCAGAGTCGAGTCGAACGAGAGGAAAGGCACAGCGGCACCACAGCTCGTGTTGGATCTGATCGAGGATGTGCCGAGGTACGACGGCCAGCACCCGGTTGGCTCGGCCGCGTCGTTGAAGTTCAGCAAGGAGCATCCCAACCTCGATCGTCTTGCCCAGCCCGACGGCATCGGCGATCAAGAGCCGGGGCTGCAGCTGCGTCGTCGCCTTGCGGAACGGCTCACGTTGGAATGGCAGATCATCAGCGAGCAGCAGGTGGCCGACGGTGAGATCCGTATTCGACACGGGGACTGGGGTCCGGTGGAGAACGCTCTCAAGAACCAGCCTGGTCTCGACCCCGCTTGGGGAGGTATCTAGGCGAAAACGGGTTCGAGTCGGATCCTCCGGCTCGATAACATCGAGATCCGAGAAGAACGATGCAGCCTGATCGCGGACGAGTTCGCTCCGGCCGATGCAACGAACGATCGCCCGACTTCCCATCGAATGTCGTTCGAGTTCGATGACCTGCCAGTCCTGGTCACGCACGATCACGCGTGAACCCGCTGCGATGAGATCCAGTTGTTGCGCGCTTGTCGCCGACTCTGCCAAAACCCACTCCCCTAGGACTGCGATCTCTCACGGTAGCGACTAGCGAGACCCGACGATTCATTCCCGCCAATCTGCGAGCGTGGCTCGCAGCCCTTCACGGTTTCGCCCCCTCCGCCGGAAAGGTCGGAAGGACCGGAGGGTTGAAGTTCGGGAATAAGACTTGCAAGCGAGGACCGCGTCGCAGCGCTGGGAGCTCGTTGAGATGCCCTAATCAATTAATGGCCAGCAGGTTGGCGACGTCCAGCAAGCTAGCTGCGGTCTCCTTTTCGCCTTACCGAGGTTCCCTCCCTCGGGGGAGGGCAGTTCCTGCATCGCGACTCACTCCATGACAGGTCGTCAGCGATGGTGACCTGGGCCGAGCCTTGAGTACCACGCTCTTAACGACCGGAAGAACTGCTCAGCTCTGCATCCGCTGGAAGACAGCGCTCAGTGGCCGGACAGGGAACTCCGCAATTTGGGTGCATCGATGGCTAGTTAGTGAGAGGATGGCCTCTCGGTATCAGCCGCCATCGGGCATCTACGGGATGGGTACTCCGAATGAGGAAACGAAGAACTCAAGCAGTCGTTGTGATTCATGGTATCGGCGAGCAGAAACCCATGGGGACGGTACGCAGCTTCGTAGCGTCCGTACTACCTAGCGCCCCTGCTGGCCCACAGTATTTTAGCAAGCCTGACCCGCTATCGGGAACGCTCGAACTTCGTACACTCCAGAACCGTCAGCAGCCACGCACGCACTTTTTTGAGTACTACTGGGCTTCTCAAGTCGATGGAACCACATTGGCCCACGTAGCCGGATGGACAAAATCGTTACTATTGCGCAAGCCTAGCAAAATTCCACCTAACCTTAAAACGATCTGGTTTTTGTCTTGGGGCCTTCTCGTGGCCGGGCTGGCCTTCTGGTTTCAGTGGTTCCTTCGCAAAGCACCCGATACCGGAGTGGCGAGCAACATCTGGATTGGGTTTTGTCTCACCACCGTTTGGGCCATCGTGCAGGGTTTTTTAGTGAAGTCGCTGGGCGATGCCGCACGATACCTCAGTCCGATCCCCGAAAATATTAAGATGCGGCGAACAATTCGTGATGAGGGCCTACAGCTCCTCCGAAGCCTCCATGATGCAAAAGGCCCAAAGGGCGAACCGCTATATGAGCGAATTGTTGTCGTCGGACACAGTCTCGGCAGCGTAATCGCCTACGATCTCTTAAGGCAGCTCTGGGCCGAAATGCACTCGACCTATAGTAGACCTCAACCCTGCGAACAGTCAGCACTGGCCGAGGCGGAGCGGCTAGCAAATGCTTTAAGCGAACAACTCAAGCGGAATCCCAGTACCAAAGACTGCAGGATATCGCTGGTACAAGAATACCAAAATGCCCAGTGGGAGCTTTTTCAAGAAATGTCAAAGTTGGGAAATGCTTGGCGGATTACGGATTTAATTACAGTTGGCAGCCCCTTAACTCACGCACCGTTACTACTAGCGAAGGACTCAGACGATCTCATCCAACGACAAGTGGAGCGCGAGCTTCCTACCTGTCCACCAATTATCGACGAGGAGCACGGCTCTTTAGATCGCTTTTCGTATCAGATTTGGAAGCCTTTCGGCGCGCCCAGTGACTCTTTCCATCTCCGAGCTCCTCACCATGGTGCCCCTTTCGGCCCAACAAGATGGACCAACCTCTATATGCCAACATGGGCCGGAGTAGCTGGCGATCTCGTGGGTGGCCCCCTTGCTCCCTGTTTCGGGCCAGGAGTGCTCGACGTCGCGGTGCGCGGACCAAACTGGATTCGCACTCATACCCTCAAGGCCCACTCTTCCTATTGGTCCCCAGGCTCGTCTGAGTCAGGCAGCAACGACGAGCCGCGTCTCTCGCTTGACGCCTTAAGGGACGCTCTTGCTCTGGACTTAGACCCGGCGGAACTAAGTGACACGCCCCCAGTTTAGAGGGAATTTGGTTTAGATTTATGGACAAAATCAACCGTCTTTTAGTCATTATTGCCCGTTCTCCAGGCCTCGCATAATTGATGACAGAGTCGTCACTGACCGGATGATTAATTTCATATAGTCGTGCTGACGGTCGACGAGCTTCAAGGTCGACGTTCGAGTCCAGACGGTGGCAGTTGGGCGAACTGCAAAGCGCTAATCGGCACGCACTCGCCCCAATATGCGCCGTTCCGGATGCGAACTGGACGACCGAGCTGATTCGTGACTCGACGCCACACGGCGATACAGCCAGCTACGCCTTTTCTGACGTGGCGTTCGTCGCCCGTTCAGGCGTAATCGCCTAGCGGCTTGCCACCGTTGGTGTGGCTGCTCCGCAATGCGTTCTCGCTGACCTTCGTCTTGGTCTGCATTCGCTTCCAACAAGACCGTTTTCCACCGTGAGCGTTCGATCAAACTGTTTGAGTGATACACCGAACGGCAGTCGAACAATTCACCGACGAGCGGCCATCGCTCGATTCCTACTGGCGGGCGCAGAACCATTAAGGACCCAAAACATCCCCACACAAAATCGGCTTTGAGCCGGCGCCTCTGGGGTTGGGGGGCCCGGCGAGGGGGGTGGGTCCC
>NZ_DAOLGP010000009.1:0-74976 GCF_035329545.1 Candidatus Neomicrothrix sp. | reverse complement strand
ATCGCTCGATTCCTACTGGCGGGCGCAGATCCTGTGAGGCCGAAACGTCGCCTCGTACAAGTTGGCCTTGGGGCGGTCGCTGCTGGAGCTGGGCGCCCAGGATCGGGAGTTGGTCACCCTCGACGAACTGGCCGTTCCGTTTTCCCGACACGTCTGTCGACACCTTCGGATGGTAGATCGGCAAGGCACATCGCAGCGCAGCAAGTTCCTTGACGCGTGCCGGGCCCACAACGCCGGCGAGCTCGGCGAAGACGATCTGATCGAGACCACCCGCCGGTTGGGGTTCCAGAACGTCATCGACGCCTTCCATGTGCTCGACGGCTTGGAAATCGATCAGCGGTTCTTCCTCGACGAGCGTTCGAACCGTGGCGGAATCCGACTCACCGATCAGATGCACCGGCTCCTTGAAGAGGCAAAGCAAACCTCGTTGACCGAGGAGACCGAGAGCCGCTGGCAACTGGTCGAAGCGGCCTGGGAACTGAACCTTCCACGCCACCTGCTGACGGTCAGCTACGACCCCGACCTGCAATCGCTCAGGACCGTCGGACGGGGTCGGACTGCTGTTACCGGGATCCGTGGCGCCCTCAACGGCTACCAGAAGGGCGTCTGCTTCTTCTGCTACTCCCCGATCTCAACCGATGGCTCGACGGGCAGCCAGGCCCAGGTTGACCATGTCTTCGCCTGGTCGTTCGGCGCCGAAGTTGGCAACGCCCCGGTCGACGGGGTGTGGAACCTGGTTTTGGCATGTGCCCGGTGCAACGGCTGGCACGAGAAGTCCGACCGTCCGCCCGACGAGCGACTCCACCGACGCAACGAGTACCTGATCGCCAGCCAACACCCGCTCCGCCCGACGCTCATCGCCCAGACGGGGGGCACGGCGAACGCACGAGCCAAGACGCTGGAGCGAGCCCGCATCGAGGCAACCGCCGGAGGAGTCAGAACTCCATGGTTGGCCCCTGAGGAACTGCCACCGCTGTTCTGAACCCAACCATGGAACCATGGTCCGAATGGACACCGACGGGAAGCTCGTACGCGACCGCATACCGGAGATCATCGAGGCGGCCGGCGGTCAGGCCACCACCCGCCTGCTCGACCAGGCCGAGCGTCTACCGGCGCTGCTGGCGAAGTTGCAGGAGGAGAGCGACGAGCTCCGCACGGCAGCCTCTCCTGCCGAACAGCGCGAAGAACTCGCCGACGTGCTCGAAGTGCTCAAGGGGATCGCCTCGGAGCTCGGCCAGCCTTGGGGCGACATCGAAACGGCGGCTGGGAAGAAGCGGGCAGAACGGGGCGGCTTCGAGGCCGGGATCTGGTTGCATCTCCCCCCAGAGGCCTGAGCCGAAACGGGGCGAAGTAGCCGCCGAGCGTGCCAACTTCGATGAGACCTACGCTGCTGCGCGACTTGCGCTGGAGTTCGGAGAAACGGTCCGCGACGCACGCGAAACGGCTGGTGACCATGGGGAGAAGGTCAACAACTCGACGGGGCCGCCGTCCGGGTAAGTCACGACCAGGTGCATCTCGCCGTCGGTGGCTTGGACGAACCGCTTGAGGGTGGAGAGGAGCATGTCGCTGCGCCGCTCGAGCCGCGAGATTTTGGACTGGTCCATCTCGAGCAGCTCGCCGACCGCTGATTGGACGGAATTGCCGCCCAGTTGGCCGCTGCCCGCGCTGCGCGCCGGTCTGACGGCGACGTGATCGCTGGGGAACACGGACTTGGCCCCGAGACCGCCAGGCGCCTTGGCATCGCCTGAGTCTCCAGCGACCGACATGCCGGCGCTAGAACGTCACACCCGATACTTGCGATGTGATCAGCAGGGCGCCGCGGAGGTCACCATGAACTTTGGCGCCTGTTTCTCTGGATCTGCACGGGTCACTAAACAGAAACCCAAGTGCACGGATACCGAGTTTTAGGGGCATATGTTCTGTTTAGAGTCCTGTTGTGAGATGATGCAACTCATGGCTGCCGAACTGATGCTCGACCTGCCGTGGGTTGACGCGTCGAAGACGACGTTCGAAGGCCTTGACGTCCGGCGAGGGCGCATATCCAAGCTTCAGTTCGACGACGGGATCGTGCTCGATGTCCAGGTTGTCGATCCCGGCTCGTACCGAGATGCTCCAGCGTTGATCGCTGGTGCGACGGGCCAGGCCGGACCAGGTCGGGTTGTGCTGGTTGCCGGGTCTGTGCCACTCGAATGGCGGGCGGAGCTCCGCGAGGCGGGTGTCAGCTTTGTGGACGTTTCCGGGATCGCTGAGATCGCGTGGCCACGCGTCGACGTAAGCGCTGGTCGTTTCGGGCAACAGGTCAGGCGCCATCGAGCAGCGCTACCGCTGCAGAAGGGTCACGGGCTGGTGGCCCAGGAGCTTCTTGTGCAGGCGATGGACGAGTCGCGGCCCTCCATCGGCGAGCTCGCAGCGAGCACCGGGGTCAGCCTCCCGTCGGCATCCAAGGCCGTGTCCCAGTTGGAGGCACACGGACTGGTCGTCAAACATCGTGAGGGCGCCCGGGTGTCGGTCGAGCTGGTCGACAGCGTGGCGCTGGTGCGGCTCCTTGCGGAAGGTACGGGGTGGCCGGGCCCCGAGACGTTGAGAGGCTATCTCTGGGGACGCACCGTGTTCGACGTCGCCGCTCGACTGTCGGCAGCGGCCGATCGCTCTGAGGTTGAGCTTGCTGTGACCGGTCGTGTGGGCGCGGCATATGTCGGAGTTCTCGGTACGGCATCCCCGAAGCATCTGCGGGCTTGGGTAGCGGTTGGAGATCGCAGCCTCGTTGCTGTCGCGGCAGCGCTCGGCCTTGAACCGGCTCCCGATGAGGCCGCAAACGTCGTTCTCTCCAACGACAAGTGGCGTGTCGGCGTCACTCGGCGCCACTACGAGCGGTTCGACGACTTCAACGCCTGGGCGGCGCACCCGGTGCGGATCTGGTGCGATCTGCATGACGAACAACGAGGGGCTGAGTATGCCGCTCAGATGTGGAGTGTGGTGACCCATGGCGACTGACAACGCACGGGCGTCTTCGTATGACGACCCAATGAGCGAACGGCTCCTGGGCATCGCAGCCGACGTGCTTCGATCGTTTGGCAGCGGTTTCGGCGGGCACCATCTGGCGATCGTTGGCGGAGCGGTCCCAGGCCTCCTCGTTGAGGTGCCACCGACCGGCATCGAGCCTCACGTTGGTACTGCCGATCTCGACCTTCACCTGTCGTTGCATCTCCTCGACGGCGAGACGGCCGACTACTACGACTCGATCATCGACGGCTTGCGGTCTCTTGGTCTTGAAGCCGACATCGAGGGCGATCGGCACATCAAGTGGAGGTGGGTGGGCCGCCACCGGAATGCTCGGGTCCAGGTGGAACTGCTCTGTCCCGTTCGCACCCGCGGCGGACGCCCAGAGGGCCCGGCGAGCGACACGCCGGCCATCGCGAACATGGGGCCAAGCGGCGAGATAGCAGCCTTGGCCGTCGGATTCGGTCATCTCGTCCCGGAGGACACCATCGCGGTCGAGCGACGCGTCGAGACCGCGTCCGGCAACCTGACCTACCAGTTTCCGCTCGCCGGTCTTGCGTCCTGGCTGTGTCTAAAATCCGACGCCATCATGCGTCGCGACAAGGCGAAAGATGCCTACGACGTCGTGTGGACGCTCGATGCCCTCGGCCCGGCAGCAGCGAGCGACCGAGTCGCGTCAAGCCCCTTGGTTGCGGGCGACTCCGCCGGGGAACTTGAAGCACAGCTCACGCTCCTCGTTGCTGACCAGTTCCGAGACATCGATTCGGTGGGTCCAACCCAATACGCAACGTTTCTCGAGGGCGACGCTGGCGAGAGCGAACGTCGTCATGCACTTGGGACCGTGTCCGAGTTCGCGCGGGCTCTCGCAGAGCGTGGGGTCATTTGAGGCGATACTCACCTGAGCGCATCAATCTGGAACCCCGGATCGAATCCGCCCAGGAGCGATGCTGCTCAAGGGCAACGATCAGGCATGATCGACCCTCGATTCAAGTGGGACGAGATTGCATCTGCGGCGGCGATGACGTCCTCGAGTCGTTGACGGTCACTCCTCACAACGGAATGGCCTCGGCGAGCAACCGAGGCTCGATGCTGGCCTTCAGACTCGATGCGGGAACAACATCAACCGGCCGACCGAGCAACTCCGACAGCTCACGCTCCAACCCGACTAGACCAACGCCCGCTAGTCGAGGCGCTAGACGAACGAGCACCCAAGCGCGATACGGACGGCCTCGCACTCCTCATGCACCGCAGCTCGTGCGGCGGCCTGGTTCAGGCAGTGACCAGTCGCTCAAATCGCTGGCGAGCACCTTGGCGCGTCATTCCAAGCTGCGCCCCGATGACTCCCCAGGATGCGCCCTCCCGATGGGCTCGAATGGCAGCTGCCTCGATTCGGCTATCCGCATCACGCCGAGCCGCTGCCGCTGCCCGAAGCTCGGCCAGCGTGTCGCCGCCGCCGACGACATAGCCATCATCTGTCGCGTTATCGAACGACCCGACGATGGCCTCGGCGTCCTCATCGGTGAGGGATCTGGGATGCTTGGTTGTCTTCATTGTGGGCCACCTCTTGGCGAGTCAATCATCTTCAGGTACCTAATTCGTGCTGTCATCGCATGGATCACGAAGTCCTGCTCCCCTGCTTCGAGAATTCCGACCTCAATCAGAGCAGCTCGTCGGTCGGGGCCGATCAGCATGGTGAAGTCAGGCTGATCGGGTTGTGTGATCCATCCCGTCGCGTTCTCGATGGCATGGCGAATATCGTCATCGGAGACGCCGTGCTTTCGGGCACTTGGCAAGATCTCCACACCGACAACCCTAGTTGTCGGTGTGCATGCTCACAACCCTCCCTCCGTCGGTATGGCGAGACAGGCGCACCATCTCGCCACCGACCCCGTGTGAGCGCGTCCAGTCACGGTCAGCGGGACCGCCGTGGGCGGACCCAACTCGAAAGCCAGGGCCGAGTACGACCCGGATGGAGTCATCGAAGGCGTCGCCCGCAAGACCGTCGAGCGGGCCGAACGCTGCGCTTCCATTGCTCAAAGGGTTGCCAATGCGATCCGGTACCGCCAAAGACGCCACGGTTCAGCTGGGCATCGACGGGCCGGAGACCGGCGAGGAGAACCTCGCAGCGCTCCCGGTGGTCAAGCAGCGACCGACGGGCGATGTCTATCAAATAAGGAACGACCATTTCATAATTGTTCGCATCATGGTAGGTTTGAGTCGTGGACTTCGTTCGACCAATCGAGGCGATCGTTCCCGGCGCCCAAGGTCGAGTGCTGGCCACCCTCGTCGAAACCACTGCCGAGCTCAACCTTCGCGAAGTGGCTCAGCTCTCAGCCGTCAGCCCGGCACAGGCTTCCCGGATTCTGCCCGGGCTTGTCGACCTTGGTGTCGTCGAACGACGAGAGGTTCCGCCATCATCACAGTTTCGGCTCGTACGTGAGCACACTGCCGCCCGTTCGCTGATCTCGCTGGCCCATGCGACCGACAACGTGCTGGGCGAAATTGGCCGGATGGCTTCGGCCATGCCGAATCCACCCGCGAGCGTCATCGTCTTCGGCTCGTTCGCACGACGAGAGGCGAGGACGGGCAGTGACATCGATGTCCTCGTGGTACGCCCAACCGAGATCGATGAGGATGACGAGGGTTGGGCAAACCAGCTCGATGACTGGCGCAACGGGGTTGGTCGCCTCACGGGCAATGCGGTCGAGATCGTTGAGTACAGTCCCGCTGAAATTGAGACCCGGCTCGATGAAGGTAGCGACCTACTCCGTCAGGTCAGCACGGACGGGCTGCTGATCCTGGGTTCCGACCTTGCCTCCTACCGACGGAGCCGAAGTGCCTAAACCTGGCGATCCACGCAGGCATCAATTCGGCCGACGCGGTGTGTGGCGCGAGGCTTGGCAAACGGGCAGCGGGCGACGACCACCAGCAGGTACTCGTGCTGCTTCGACAGGCCGGGCCCGACGGCTCGATGGTCGAGCGAGACCTGCGGCGGCTCTTACCGCTAAAGAGCAAGGCCGAATACGACCCGGATGGCGTCGCCGAGGCTGTCGCCCGCAAGGCAGTCGAACGTGCTCAACGGTGCACCGCCATAGCCACCAGGGTGGCCTTGACGGTCCGGTGACACGGCCAAATTGGAACGAGCTTGGGGCGGTCCGATGGCGACTCGTTCGAGGAATGGGCGTTCATCCGCCGGGAGAGAGTCTGGCGCTGCCGCAGTCGCATGCCACCAAGCCTGACCATTGAGGCTCTACACCAAGCCAGCAACGCGTGCGGCACGGGCACGACGACGCTGATCGGCGGTAGCTGCCGCTTCGCGTGCCTCGGTCTTGACTTGTCCCCGGGCGGTCAGGATTCGCATGACCTCGTCGGACGAGATGCGCAGGGCATTGCCGACCTTGTAGCTCTCGATGCGTCCCTCGTCGCACAAGCGAACGAGATGGGTCCGAGACATTCCGAGAAGCCCCGCCGCCTCGGCTGATGTGAACGGAGATTCCCGTTGCCACAACCTCATGGGGACCGGGAGGAGCCGAAGTCTGGGTGTCGGCGCTGGTGATACACGGCCATCACTACTACCACGCCTTCTATTACCCGGTAACGGATGGCGTACGGGAAGCCCGACGTGGTCATTCGTCGCTCAACGATGGAACCTGACCGGCAGGGTCATTCCGTGGGGGCGGACCGCAGCCTGTCGACGCGCCCCGCCATGTGCTCCCACGTGGTGAGCCTTACTTCGCCAGAAGCGATCTGAGAGGCGCGCCTTTCGGTCTCCGCTGTCCACAGCCGTTCGACTTCGGCGCCGTCCGCGAAGTCCCCGTCGAGGCTCGCCAATAGCCCAGCCGCGAGCTCCGCTCGATCGGTAGGCGAGAGTTCGAGTGCTTGTTCCAGGAGCTCCTCAGGTAGAACGGCCATGGCGCCACCGTACCGCCGGCGAGAGGGTGCCGCCCCCCAAATGCTTCGATTCGACCTCACCCAGATGCCTGCACCTTGGGAGTGGCCATTGGTGGTTGAAACTGCTGAAGCAGTCGATCTCGTCAGACAGAGCCACGTCGAACGCTCAGCAATTTCGGTGCCCGATCTTCATCGAGCACGAAACACCTTGACAAGGTGGGCGGCCGCTTCCTCGCCACGTACTCCGAGGTTGCGCAGATCAACATAGAGGCGAGGCCAGGGAGCGGCAGGGAGCCCGCCGATGCGGCGCCGCACAAGATCGCTTCGGCGACCGCCACGAGCGCAGGCGTCCACCTTCCCGGAACCACGGGTGACACCCGTTACGTCTCGACCGCGGCCTGGACGTCGACCGCACGGGCAACACGGCACACAGCGCATCAAACGCTCGCATCAGCGGTCACGTCGGTCGAAGTCGTATTGCCTCACTCAGCCGCAATACCTCACTGTGCTGGTGAGGTATTGCTGGTTCGGGCATCATGGCGAAGGCAGGGCCCGATTCGGATCGAACTTGGGACGATGTCGACATGCCAGGCAGCAGTGGCCCGACTCGAAGCAGGCGGGGTCGACTCGACCCGCACCACCTTGCAGAAAGAAAACGGGCATCGCTCGCGCCCACACCGTCGATCTGACCGGCGACGTCCCACGGGCCACCATGCCCAGCCGTTACCCTAGGTAGTCACCGGTGTGATGACCAGCTCCTTGCGTGCAGCGCTGGCAAGCGTTGCCAGGGCGTCGGGATCGCTCGTCAGGATCTCGTCGCCAGACCGCGCACTGTCAATCAATGATGCGTCGACCACGTCGGCCAGGCCACACACACCCAGCAACACACCGATGCGACGTGAAGCATCGGGGTCGAGGGGTAGTTCGGCAACACCCCGGAGAAGGACCGCCAACCGAGCCGGCCTGGCTCCTCCCCACCACACTTGAGCAACAACACCGCTGGTGGTCTTCACCGGGGTTTCATCGTCATGCTCCCTGGCGAGAAGCGCTCTCAACCCGGGCGCACCGCGTGCGTAGGCGATCAACGCGCCTGCGTCCAGCAACATCGCTATTCAGCCAGCTCCGGCCTCGTTGGTCGTCAAGATCGACGAGCTGCGAGCTTGGTCGATCAACTCATCCGTTTCAGCGTCCGTCAGCTCGCCAAGCTCTTCACCGAGACCGTGACTCCGCGTACGGCGTGACCGACGTAGGCGGGGTACCCCGCACCTCCAAGGCACCCATCAACGCTGTCACCTCCCCGAAGAGGTCGAGTTGCTCTTCGGAGTTGTCAGCCAGGTACGCCATTTCAAGGCTGCTCTTCAAACTTGGGGTGATCCTCGAGCCACGCCGCTGCCACGGCAATGGACATAACCTTCATGGCACTATGCCGGCAACGCCATGTACGTGCCGAGCACCTCGCCGCCACGACACCGATGCCGTGGAAGGCGCTGCTCCCACGAGCACTTGGTGCTGGTCGCTACGTTCATTGACCACGCCCGGCTTACGCGCGGGTGGTTGCAACTGCTGACCAGCGAACCAATTCCCGACATCGAGACGACCGCTGCCGAGCAAGCTGCCGCCACCTAGCAGTCGACCTTGACCGACGAGGCCGGTGTCTGAAGGAGAACTCGCCCGGACATGACTCCGGCGGCACAACGTCACACCGCCTGCGTAGGGTGTGGTCATCGATACGACGCAGAGGTGACCATGACGACGACGATCGAAACCCACGAGGAAGCAACCGAGGCCGAGGTCGACGAGATCGTTCGGACGACCCTCGCAGTCTTGGGCATCGGGTTGGACGACCTGAAGGAACAGGCGAAGTTGGGGCGGTTCGCCTCCGAGGCCCAGCGCCGTGCATGGTTCCTGGTGAGCGGCCTGGGTCGCGGCTGAGCCCCACCCCTCCGTGAAGGATGACCTGGGAAGCCAAGTACGTCGATTCGCGGAAAAGATGTCGCATCTTCTCAACGCAACGGTCACGAATGGAGTCAGAGTCTCGACGCTCACCACCTCGTCCGGGCATGCGGTCGTTGGGGTGAACGTCGGAAAGCTGCGCCCGGACCCCAGGCCTATCCCACTCGCCCCGGCGGGCGGAAAGGCCCTCGTCTACCTCTACCTTGCGCACTACTGCGAGCTCGACCCTGAGGGGCGTTACCTCACGATGACGCAAAGCACGATGAGCTTGTACACGTCGGCTGAGATGGCGGACGACGAGCTGCTTGTCGGGATCGACTACGTGCGAGATCCAACCAACCAGTTTCCGGGCTCGCACCTTCACGTGGCCGGTCAGCGGGACGACCTCGACGACATCTATCTCGGTGACGAGCGCAAGCGCCGCAAATTGCGGGACCTGCACCTTCCCGTTGGTGGCAAACGCTTTCGACCAACGCTGGAGGATCTGCTTGCATTCACGATCACTGAGGAGATGGTTGAGCCGCGAGATGGTTGGCGGGCTGTGATCGATGAGCATCGGGCGACGTGGACCCAGGTCCAGGTCAAGGCGGCGGCACGGCGTAACCCTGAGGATGCCGCAGCGGCCCTCGCGGAAGCGGGGTGGACCGTGACCCCGCCTACGGATCCCTGAGCGCAAAAGCGCCCTCGCCGGCTTTCCCTGCACAACGAACAACTACGGTGAGCGTTCGATCAAACTGTCTGCTTGACCGACCTTCAGCGGCCGTGAGCCTGCTCCCGTGATCATGCGGCTCAGCCTCGTGCTCGCTGTGCTCGCTGTGCTCGCCGTCTCGCTGGCCGGATGCGGATTTGGGCTGAGAAGCGAACAATCGGCGAATGTGAACGCCGTGGTCCACCGAGCGAGCGAAGACGCTGGGGACATCCTGAAGGCTTCGGTCGCAGGCACCACGTGGAGCAGGACGAGTCCGACCTCACCGGCATGACACCTTCTGGAGGGGCGGTTGGCACCGAGATAACGAAGGTCCGAAAACAGGTAGAGGCAGTGGCCGTCGACAACGCCCCCGACAACAACGCTGCGGATGAGGCGGAGGGACCGCCCGGTGCGTCGGGATGAGCCGGTGAAGGATCGCGACATGAACCAGCGATGCATATCCACGTCAGGCTGAGGCGTCGAGTGCTTGGATCGAGGTCACGGCGTATCGTCGCCTGTTCTTCGGTTGGCACGAAGACGCTCGCGCTGGCAGGGAAGTGTTCTTTCCGGCCGAGGGCTACAAGGGGAACGAGACGAAGCGCTACAACGCCGACCTGCGCTCGAAGCAAGCGGGTCTCGACTGGGAGCAGGCCCGATCGATGCTCGCCGAAGGTCACCAACGGCTCGTAGGTTTCATCGACGAGAGGTCCGACGCCGACCTGTACGGAGGCCCGATGGCGCCGGCCAAGAACCACTGGACCACAGGCCGCTGGGCCGAAGCGAGCGGGCCAAGCCACTACCGATCAGCTGCGAAATACATCCGGGGATGGCTTCGCAGCATGAGCTGATTCGATTCGGCTTGCACGCCGCGACGAGCCACGATCTTTCGAAATGTGGCAGTGTTGTCACGATGCAGGGAAACTCCAGCGCCGGCTTTATCGACGTGGCCGAGACATTCAGGAACCAACTCGGGCGCACCACAGGCGGGGCCTCGTTGGCCGTCTACCACCGAGGCGAACTGGTGGTGGACCTGTGGGGCGGGTTGCGCACCGACGATGGCGACCCATGGCTCGCCGACACCCTGGCGATGTGTTTCAGCACCAGCAAGGGCGTCGCCTCGGCGGCCCTGCACCTCCAGGCCGACGCCGGCCTGGTGGACTACGACGCGCCCGTGGCCACCTACTGGCCCGAGTTCGCCCAGAACGGCAAAGAGAACCTCACCGTCCGTCACGTGCTCAGCCACTCTGCCGGCCTGCACCGACTTCGCAGCATCATCGACAGCGCCCACCACATGCTGGACTGGGACCACATGGTCGATGCCCTGGCGCGGGAACGACCGGCCTACGAACCCGGCACCAAGACCGGCTACCACGCCGTCACCTACGGCTGGCTCGTCGGCGAGATCGTCCACCGGGTGACGGGCCGGTCCCTGGCCCAGGTGGTGACCGACGACCTGGCAGCGCCGTTGGGCCTTGACGGACTGTTCCTGGGATGCCCACCTGAGGAACGACACCGCGTCGCACCGCTGGTGCCGATGAAGAGCACCCGGTCGGTACTCCCCTCCGCCGCCTACCGGGCCGAAAAGGTGGTCGCAACCCAACTGGCCAAGGGGCTCAGCCTGGTGCGCTCACCAATCAACCCCCGCCGCGTCATCAACGCCCTGTTGCCCCGGGGAATGGAGGACGTCCTCGCCGGTCCCGAGATCATGGACGCCTCGGTGCCGTCGATGAACGGATTCTTCACCGCCCGCTCCCTGGGGGCGCTCTACGCCACCCTCGCCGGCGGAGGCACCCTCGGCGACGTGCGGCTGCTGTCACCCGAGACGGTCGAGAAGGTTGGCGAGGAGCAGAACAACCGGCCCGACCTGGTGCTGATCGTGCCCATGAAATGGCGACTGGGCTACCACCGCGTGATGACCAGTCGGGGAGGCGCCCCCAAAGGCTTCGGCCACTTCGGTCTCGGCGGCTCTGGAGCCTGGGCCGACCCCAGCCGAGAACTCGCGATCGCCATGGTCTGCAACCGCGGCGGCGGCACACCCGTCGGCGACCTACGCCTCATGCAACTGGGCGCCGCCGCAATCGCCAGCGCCGACCGGGTGACCGCAACGGCAGCAAGCTGACCCAGCAGCACATCGACACGCTTCAGCAGCCGGCACTTCGAACCTCCTGCGTTTTCGGGGTTTGAGTCCGGCCGCGCGTGCGGCGCTGAATACGTGACAGTTAATGGCATTCACCAGCGAACCGATGAGTATGGTTCGGCTATGAGAAGATTCGGACTCGCCGCCATGTTGCTAAGTGCCACCACCCTTGGACTCACCAGCTGCGAGTTCAAGACCTGCACCCAATTGAACAAGAGCTACCCCCATGGCGTGGGCAAGCCAGGAGCCGTCGATAGAACGTCAGGGACCCCTCGGGTCACGACTTTTCACCGCGACGCCAACCTGTACAAACTCAATGCCCGACTCGATCGCGATAAAGACAACATCGCCTGCGAGAAGCGCTGACGCCCAGCCGCTTGGAGCAGGGGCTTCCGCTGGACGCATTCGGGTTCGGGCCATCTGGCCTCGCAGTCCCGGCTGCTCAGCTTCGCTTGATCAGGGTGGACTCGAGCCGTCAAGTGCCGCTACGTTGTCCAGGCCCTAGATTGAGCGCTGTGCAAGGCGGATGGCCGCCTGGGGAGCGACAGCCATGAGTGGCGAGCAGGGCAACATGGGTTGGTGGCTAGCCTCCGACGGGCGTTGGTATCCGCCGGAGCAGCACGCCGATTATGTCGGGCCGCCAACCGCGACCGGAACCCACGCAGCGTCACTGGCCACGCCACCGCCGTTTCCAGGGTCCCCGCCCGATCCCTCGGTGTGGAACGCGCAGCCACAAGGCCCAGGCGCCGGGGCAGGTGACCAACCTCCTCCTTGGTCTGAGCCAGCCTCGATGCACGATGGCGAGCCTGCGGAGCAACGTTCGGGTTGGTCGAGAACCTGGCCATGGCTGGCGGTGAGCACCGCCGGATTCTTCATGCTTGTTGCGCTCGTCGCACTGGCCGCAGGAGACGACACGACCGTCAACAACCGCACTCCCCAAGGGATCAGGGTCGCTGATGCGACCACAACAACCGAACGGGTTGGTCCCACCAGCACGGCCGCCCCGACAACCTCGGCGCCAACGACGACCACGGCAAGCACGACAACCGTGGCAACCACAACGACTGCGAAGCCGACCACAACGGTGGCGCCGACAACCACCGCGCCTCCGTCGCCACCACCGACGACCGCACCGCCACCGCCACCACCTCCTCCTCCTCCTCCTCCTCCTCCTCCGACAGTGGCCTATGCGCCGCCGCCTGCCCCGGTAGCCCCGCCCCTACCTGAGGATGGAAGCGTGAGCTACAAGAATTGCGACGCTGCGAGGGCCGCCGGCGCCGCTCCCGTGTTGGTCGGTGAGCCCGGGTACGGCAAGCACCTGGATCGGGACGGTGACGGCATTGGCTGCGAAACCTGACCGACACCCCAACTGGAGTGACCTCCGTTCGCAGCACCCAGGTGTTCAGGCGATGGTCTGGCTGTTCGCGCTTCCGGTGGCCGTGTGGCTGTGGGCGGTGCACCTGCCTCATGAGCGCCGGGCGCCCGCGCTGACGTTTGCAGGCATGGTGACCGTGTTCTGCCTGGCAGTCCCGGTCGCTGCCGGAGTGGGCGAGCGCAGCACGTCCGAACGCGTCGTCGAGACCGCCAACTCGACAGCCGCCGCCACTCGTCCCAATCCATCCGAGCCGGCACCCAGCACTGCACCGACCACCACAGCAGCGCCGCCAACCACCGCTCCTCCGACGACCCCCACCACGACCGCCCCTCCAACGACGGCGCCACCAACCGTTGCCGCTCCCACGTCGGCCACACCCACCACTGCGCCCCCGACGACTGCTCCGCCGGCTCCATCCGGCGATGTGAAAGCGCTGATCGGTCTCCTCCCGGTGGCAGCGGAAACAGACCAAGACAGCTACAGCCGCGACCTCTTCGCCGGCTGGTTCGACGCTGACAACAACGGCTGCGACACACGTTGCGAGGTGCTCGCCGCCGAACGCCACGACAGTCTCCCAGGGCTCCCAGAAGGAGGATGGCTCTCCGCCTACGACGGCTACAGCACACCCGATGAATCGGAACTCGACATCGACCATCTGGTCCCACTCGCCGAGGCTTGGCGCAGCGGCGCCTCGCGTTGGGATCCGGCCCGACGCGCAGCGTTCGCCAACGACCTCGACGCGCCCGAGTCACTCATCGCGGTGACCGCCGCGACCAACCGGTCGAAGTCAGACAGCGATCCGTCGGGCTGGCAGCCCCCGAACACTGCCCACTGGTGCACCTACGCCACCGACTGGGTAACGGTGAAGCTGCGCTGGGGGCTGACCGCCGACCCGGCCGAAGTGACCGCGCTGACCAACATGGCTGCCAAGTGTTGAATCGCCCGGCCACCCTCGACGGCGTGACCTCACCCAGCGCTCCGTAGGATTCCTACGCGTCAGGAGGAGAAACCGTGACCGTTCACCCACCCGCACCCGAACTTGCCGTCTCGCAGTGGTTCAACACCGACACGGAGTTGAACCTGGCGGACCTTCGAGGCGAGGTGGTGGTGATCGAAGCGTTCCAGATGCTGTGCCCCGGCTGTGTCAGCCACGGACTCCCCCAGGCCCAGCGCATCGCCGCCCGCTTCGGCGACGACCTCACCGTCCTGGGGCTGCACACCGTGTTCGAGCACCACGCCGCCATGACACCCACCTCGTTGGAGGCGTTCCTCCACGAGTACCGGATCACGTTTCCGGTGGGCGTCGACCAGGCCGAACCGGGCAACACCATGCCCATCACCATGCGGCGCTACCAGCTTCCTGGCACACCCAGCCTGCTGGCGATCGATCGATCGGGTGCGCTGCGGGCCAATGCCTTTGGACAGGTCGACGACCTGGGTCTGGGCGCCCTGCTCGCACGGTTGATCGACGAACCGTCCCCTGACGGCGTCGCGGCGCCGCCTGGCGTGATCGATTCGGGATCATGATGCCGTCTGACGCGGTCGGTTTTAAGCCAGGTTCAAGGCGCGACGCTCTGGTAGCGAGCGACCGTGAAGGCGATCATCAGCGGCACGATCGTCGCAAACACCACAAGACCGGCGGTGAGGACCGCCAGTGGGCGTCCCGGAACATCGTTGATGATGAATGACCATTCGATGATTCCGCTTTGGAGCACATAGGCCAGCAGGGTCCAGCCGAGCACGAGAAAGAACCGATCCCATGCGAACGGGCGAATCGTCACGAGCATCACGATTGCCGCCAACTCAAGCACGATGGCGCCGACCATGAAGCCGGTCGGCACCGCGAGCGATTGCTTCTCCCCCATCTGAGCGACGACGAGAACTCCCCCGGTGATTGCCAACGTCAACCCGACCATCGCGGCAACAACCACGGGTGGGAACTTGCGCTCGAAGGGACGCACGGGAGCAGCCGCAACAGAACTCATTGGGTCGCCACCCGGGTCATGATCAACAGCGTGGCAACCTGCATCAGTCCAGTTATTCCGGCGGTGTAGACGAATCGCTTCATCAACCGCTCGATGACGTCAACGTCGGGCGGAGCCTTCTTCATTTCGAACAACACGGCGATGTTGGCCGGCTCGAGGATGCCGAGCGCAATGACCGCCATGATTCCAACGACCACCATCGAGGCGATCAGCCATGGCCGATTGGCTGACACCGGATAGAGGTTGCCGAGGTTGATCGCCACCTGAAAACCGGCGGCGAGGGTCATCATGACGAGGACCGGCATCAACAGCACCATCTTTGGCATGAACTTCGACGCAAACTCGATGCGGGCGGGCGGAGAGAGGCCGCCCAGGATCGGCCCGATGACCAGACCCACGAAGAGATCAACTCCCGTCCAGAGCCCACCGCCTGCGACGTGCACCAGCATCAGCGCCCAGCTTGAGTTGGACGCGATCGCGTACACGACGAGCGCCACCGCAGCTGCGGCGAACGGTAATCCCTTCAGCGGCACAATCTGGATGTTGAGTGGCGCCGAAGACCGCGCCGCCATTGGCGCTCCGCCGCTAGCCGATGTGACGTCAACAGTTGTTCCCATCGGCTCCCCCGCCTCAGTGGATCAAGCGTACGCCTGTCGATGCCACCATGCACCTGGAGAATTGGCGCTGCGTCGGCAACCGGACATGTGCCGTGCACCGCTAGCATCCGGCAACCGATCAGAATTGCAAGGAACCCTCATGGCGCACCCTGCGCACCCGCCGCCCTCATCGCATCACTCCGGCAGCGAGACACATGGTGACGGTTCCCAACCAGCCGGAGTGGGACCTCCTTCGCCGGGCTGGCAGCGACCCGGCGAAACCGGCTCGTGACCGCCACCGTCGTCTTCTGTGTGACGGGCTGGATCCTCGGGTGGATCGTGTTCGGCCGCCCGCGGGTGTTGGCGCCAAGCGCTGATGTCATCGACGACGGACCAGCACCCGAACCTCCAGTGGACCAGCGGCGGGCCATCATCGTCCCGGCCCGCAACGAAGCGCACAACATCGGCGGGCTACTTCAGGACCTGACCGCCGCCACGGCAATCGCGGCGGCCGACAGCCCGGGTGCCGCTCCGACGTCGACGATCATCGTCGTCGACGATCACTCGTGCGACGACACCGCTGAACTTGCGGCTGCGGTCGAGGGCGTCGTCGTGGTCGCCGCCCCAGACCTGCCGAACGGTTGGACCGGCAAGAGCTGGGCGTGCTGGAACGGGGTAACCGCTGCACTGCAACGCTTCGACGTCACGCCGGCTGCCAGCGGCGACCTGCAGCTGGTCTTCGTCGATGCCGACGTCAACATGACACCCGAGGCGCTCGATGCGGTCACGAGCCAACAGCGCTTTCACGGCGGGCTGCTGTCCGTGCAGCCGCGCCACATCACGGTCAGTCCCTACGAGCAGCTGTCGGCGCTGTTCAACATCATCGCCGTGATGGGCGTTGGGGCAGGACACTTCCGCCCCCCGTCGGGTGCCTTCGGCCCCGTCTTTGTCACGACGCTCGCCGATTATCGGCGCGTTGGTGGCCACCGGTCTGTGCGCTCGGAAGTCGCCGAAGACCTTGCGTTGGCCCAGCGGTATCGCGATGCCGGACTGGCCGTAAACATCAGGCTTGGTGGGGATCTCATCAGCTTTCGGATGTACCCCAACGGCGTGCGCAGCCTTCTCGAAGGCTGGACCAAGAACTTCACCACCGGCGCCCTGTCGACCAGGTTGCTCACGTTGGTCGCAACGGTGCTGTGGGTGACAGCTCTCGGCTCGGCGGCGCTCGGGCTCGTCGATGCCATCGCCGGCCAGTCGCCACTGCTGTATGCAGGGCTCTATGCGGCCTTTGTCGCGCAGTTGGCGGTGATGCTTCATCGGGTCGGCCGATTCAGGTGGTGGACAGCGGTGCTGTACCCGGTGGGGCTGGCGACGTTCTTCGGCGTCTTTGCCTACTCGACCTGGCGGACGCTCGTGCGCCGATCGACGACGTGGAGTGGCCGAACCATCAACCTCACATCGACGGCTGCCACCGTCGAGGCCGAACCCGAGTGATCGTCCACCTGAGCGATCCTGCAGCTGTCGGGGTGTCCGTCGCCGCGTGGCTGTTGATCGGGTTGACGTCCGGGTACTACTTCAACCGATTGCCTGTCAGCCGGTTTGCCCACGACAACATCGTCACCCGCCAGCGTTCCTTTGAGGCCAACGGTGCCTTCTACCAGCGGTACCTGCGAATCGGACGCTGGAAAGACCGCCTGCCGGAAGCCGGCGACTTCTTTGCCGGCGGGTTCTCCAAGCGGCACCTGAACAGCCGCTCCGAGGAACACCTCAACCGCTTCGTCGCCGAGACCCGCCGGGCGGAGATGGTGCACTGGACCAACCTGTGCGCCGGACCGCTCTTCCTGATTTGGTGCCGTCCAACCGTTGGCGGGCTGATGGTGCTCTTCGGCGTCGTGTCGCAACTGCCGTTCATTGCGATCCAACGATTCAACCGAGCACGGCTTCAGCGGGTACTGACACGATGCAAGCATCGCCAACGAGCTCACCGCTAGGCGTTAGGGGCCTCTGAACCCTGGACTCGGCCGGACTGGACGGCGCCGGTGACAGGTGCCTCCGCTGCGGGCATCTGCACCTCGGACCATGACCAGGCGTGGCGGAAGAGCATCACCAGCAGGACGGCCTCGACGAGGCTGCCGAGGACGTAGTAGTTCCACTCCCCGATCGCACCGCCGACGATCGTGAACCCATAGAGGGCTGCGAGCACCATGTTGACGATCCGGTTGATCCGCCGTGGCATCACCAACGTGAGGTAGATCATCACGGCCGGGATGATGATGTACAGGGTGGTGAAGAAGAGGAACGGCTGGCCGATGTTAAAGACGAACATCTTTCCTGCGTCGAGGTCCGCCCGAACGTCGGGACGATACAGCGAAAACAGGTCGACATAGGCGAAGATCAGCATCGTGGCCGTCCACAGTGCAGCGATCTTCAGCCGGGTGTCGATCGGTCGGTCGGGGTGAGTGTCGCTGGTCATGAGCCGGTTACCGCCTGTCGTTGGAGCGCTCGCAGGTGTGGCGCCGATGAGTGAAAGGTAACGCACCGTTCTCCGTTGCGCAACGCCTGGTAGCGATACTCCGCCTAATCCTTCACAGTACATGGGCTAGTTTGCCTATCGTCCGCTACGCTGTGCAGCGATATGGCACGACCCCGTAGCGAGAGCGCACGAAACAAGCTGATCGCAGCCACCGCTGAGATTCTCGCGACCCATGGTGTAGGTGCCCTGACAGCCGAGGAGGTGGCCCGCCGGTCCGGGGTCGCCAAGACCACGCTGTACCGACACTTCGGCACGGCCGACGCGCTGGTGTTCGCCACCGTCCAGGCCAACGTCGCAGCGCTGGAGCCGCCGGACACCGGAACGCTACGGGGCGACCTCTTCGAGATACACCGGACCTACCTCGCGGTGGCCAACGCTCGACAGAGCCGCGAGTTGTTCGTGTGGATGGTGGCCCGCGCCATCGAGGACCCAGCCAACCGGGAGTTGTTCCGACAGGTTCGTGTCCAGCCACGGGGACCGACCGTGTTGGCCCTCCAACGAGCGATCGCCAGGGGTGAGCTCGCCCCCGACCTCGACATGGACCTTGCAATGCACGTGGTCCAAGGACCGCTCATCTCGATGCGCATCGTCGACGACAGCGACGTCAGCAACGGGAACCTGGAGCACCTGATCGACATGACCGTGAAGGCGCTCGGCGCCGTCGAGTCGTAAGCGGGCTTCAACTCCGCCAGGTCAGACCTCGAAGAGCACCTTGATGGCTCCACCCGAGCGATCGCGTGCGGCGTCGAAGGCCTCGTGGGCTGCGTCGAGCGGGAAACGGTGGGTGAGCATCGTGGAAGCGATCGATGGCTCGGCGGCGAGGATGCCCGCCGCCCGTTCGAAATCGCTGAGGGCACCCTTGCTGCAGTACATCGTGGACGGAACGATCTCAACCTCCTTGAGGCACAGGCCAACGTCGATGATGGCCGGGGTCCACAACGTTCCGACCAACCCCACCCTGCCCTCGGGCCGACAGGCACGAACCGCCTCGGCGAGGGATTCCGTCGTGCCCACGGCATCGAGCACCACGTCGTAGCCGCCGGTCGTCCCGACCGAACCGCCCAGCCGTTCGACGGCGGCCCGCTGGTGGTCGTGGCGAGCGCTCACATCGGGGACCAGGCCTGCGGCGTGGCACGCCGCCACCAGTGCGAGCCCGATGGGCCCGGCGCCGACGACGGCGACCCGGTCACCCACCGATGCACCCGAACGGTGCAGCCCGTGAACCGCCACCGCGAGCGGCTCGATGATGGAGGCGGTCGACAGGTCGACCCCGATGGGCAACGGATGAAGACACGTTGCGGGAACCATCAACTGTTCGGCCATGCCACCGTCGTCGAAGATTCCGAAGGCCACCATCGAGTCGCAGTGGTTGGCGTACCCGTCCTCGCAGTTATTGCAGTGCCCGCACCGGCCGACCGGTTCGACCGCAACCGCCCTGCCGTCCGGAGTGCGGCCGGCCAGCTCGTGGCCGAGGATGCGGCCCTCGGCGAGGCCGTTGTCGATGAGGTGCAGATCCGAGCCGCAGATGCTGGCCGACACGACATCGACGAGCACGCCGTCGCCGGTGGGCGCGGGCGCATCGACGATGGTCGGTGTCCCGTCGATGACGCGGACTGCTTTCATTCGGTGTCCTCTTGCTGGTGGAGAAACGGTTGGTTGCCGTAGCGGTCGAGGTGGACCACCTCGCCGATCGGGCGACGGGTGGTGGGGCCGTACCGGCCGCGTGGCCAACCGATCGGGATGATGCACACCGGGTTGACCTTGCGGGGCAGGCCCAGAATCCGTCGAGCCGAGGGGATGTGCCAGATGGGCAGCGTTTGGATCGACGCACCCAGGCCAACCGCACGGCACTCCAACAGCAGGTTCTGCACCGCCGGAAACACCGACCCGTAGAACGACGACACCGCAATCTGGGGACGGCCGACCGGACGGTGCTTCAGGCTGCGTCGGTAGCACGGGATGACGAACACCGGCAGCTCGGCGAAGTGCTTCGCCTGCCACCTGCCCGGAGCCATCTGGCGGAGCGCCTGACCGTCGCCCTGCGCCAGGCGGGTGACGACCGGGTCGAAGGCGCTGAACAGCGGCCGGTACAGCTTGGCCAGCCGCTCCTTCTGCTCGGGGTCCTCGACGACGAGATAGGACCAGTCCTGAGAGTTGCTGCTGGTCGGCGCCTTCAGCGAGAGCTCCAGCAACGGCAACAACACGTCATGGCTCACCGGGTCGAGGTGCAACCTGCGAACCGCCCGCTGGGTTCGCATCGTCTCGGCAAGCGGCATGTCGAGGCGCGCCAGCGCTTCCTCCGCCGATGGGATCTCGAACTTCGCCGCTTCGGGTTTGGCCGTCCGGCCGGATCGCGTCACTCGTTCTCCGATTCTGGTATCCGGCCAGCCAGGGCGGTGTCGACCAGGCCGTCCCCAGGCGGCCAGGGCCAACCCTTCAAACGAAGGTGCCTCACGCGGCGAACGCCGTTGACGCTTCGATATCGTCGCGCTTAAGCGCGTCCCCTACAACGACGTTGACCCGAGTGCCAGCATCCAGTTGTTCGACGATCTCGACCTCTCCCGCTCATTCTGGCCAGCATGCCACGCAAGCGCCCCGCGATCGACCGCTATCAGGTCGGGTCACTCCAGCGTCTCAGCTTGACCTTGTGGCTTCAATGGCCGCCTGGCGCACGAACTCGCTGAGCGTTTTGTTCCTCGACCGAGCTGCGCTGAGCACCGCTTCGTAGTCCGCCGGAGAAAGTCGCACCTGGGCGACGCGAGACGGCCCATCACCAAGCGACGGACGCCCACCGCGACGCCGCGGCTCCCCAGTAAACGCTGGAGGGTTGGCCACGACATCATCAGCCATCGCCTCAAACTCTTCGTCGCTGATAACTCGACCGTCGAATGTCGGCTCTGTGGAGCGACGCGCCTGAACGGAGCGAGACGGCCCATCACCAAGCGACGGACGTTCACCGCGACGCCGCGGCTCCCCAGTAAACGTTGGAGGGTTGGCCACGACATCATCAGCCATCGCCTCAAACTCTTCGTCGCTGATAACTCGACCGTTGAAAGTTGGCTCTGTGCTCATGTTCAGACTCGATACTCTGGCGGCAAATGATGATGGAAGGTGGGCCGAAGCCGCATCGCATGGAAGACGACATCGTCACCGTCGTCAGACTCGCTCCCGATGAGTTCAAGAAGGGCCCCAGATCGATCCGGGCCCACGATCAGGAACCGCGGGGGCTCGTGGTCAGGTGGAATTTCGTAGGTGTCGAGAACGGCGTTGTTGATGGCGTGCGCTATGTCGAGATCTTTGATCCCGTGCTTCCCAGCGGACGGCATGATATGCACAGGCACGAAGCAATCGTACTACAGAACTACCGTCGGCGATACCCCCGTCGACGGTTGCGCACCGTCTGCGACCAACACATCCCGGTCGCCAAAACTCCGACGACTTGAGCCTTGACTACATACAGTCGGCCTGTTCGAAGTCGTTGACCATCTAGCGCTCTGGCCATGAACGCTGGTGGGGGTGCGAGGTGGCGTGTGAGGGAGTTATGCTTGCCTAACACAACGCCCTAGGAGTGGCTCATGACAATGACAGCGACCGAACCCATTCCCGGCAGCGAACTGGCCGTCGACCGCATGCCCGGCCACTGGTTGCTGGCCCGGATGGGCAAACGGGTGCTGCGCCCTGGAGGAAGAGAGCTGACCGACCAGCTGCTGGATGCACTGGCGATCGACTCAACCGACGATGTCGTCGAGCTGGCGCCTGGGCTGGGCTCGACCACCGAGCTGGTACTCGGCCGCAACCCGGCCACCTACGTGGGGGTCGACCGCGATCCGGTGTCGGCCGAACGGGTCGCCCACGTGGTCAACGGCCCGGGCCGCTCGGTCGTCAACGCCTCGGCCGCCGACACCGGCCTACCCGAAGCCTCCGCCGACGTCGTGTTTGGCGAGGCGTACCTGACGATGCAGCCGGCCTCCCAGAAGGCCAAGATCATGGAGGAGTTGGCTCGTGTGGTGCGCCCCGGCGGTCGCATCGGCCTGCACGAGGTGTGCTTCGCCCCCGACGACCTCGACGAGGAGCGCTGCGGGGCGATCGCCGACGACCTCCAGCGGACAATCAAGGTGAACGTCACGCCGCTGTCGCTGCGCGGCTGGACCGAGCTGTTGAACGAGGCCGGCTTCGATGTGGACACCACCGTCACCAACCCGCTTCACCTGCTCGAGCCACGACGGCTGATCGCCGACGAGGGTGCGCTGGGCGCCGCCCGCTTCGTGAGCCGGGTCGCCCGCGACTCGCAGGCTCGTGCCCGGGTGTTGGCCATGCGTGCCGCGATGCACGACAACGCCGACCATCTCCAAGCGTGCGTGGTGACCGCCACTCGCCGTTCACCCAACTGAGCCCGGCCGTATGAAGCGATCTGTGGTGCTGGCCGTGGCTGGCGCGCTCGTGGTGGTGGTTGTTGGCGCGGTCGTAGTGTGGCCCCGCGGCGCTACCCCCACCGATGAGACCAGAGTGCGCGAGGACTTCGAGGCGCGCACCAACGAATCGGCGGGTCCCGATGGCACTGCGGGGACTCCTCCACCCGGGATCTACCGATTCGACACTTCAGGCTCCGAGGAGCTGAAGCTGGGCGTGCTGCCCACCGAGACCCGGCCCTACCCCGAGACGATCTCGGCGACGGTCGTCGACGCCGACCCGGGATGCTTCACGATGACGCTTCACCTGTTGGAGCAGCACAGCGAGGACAGCACCTACTGCGTTGGCGACGACGGCACAATCAGCCTCGCCGGGCATGAGAAGCACCAGCAGGTCGGGCCGATGAACCCGACCGCCGACATGACCTGCGACCCCGATGTGCTCGCCAAACCGGCGGACGGCAGCGTGCCGCTCAACTGCGAGCTGACGTTGGACGGCGGCCCGAAGCAGCTGACCGCCACGCTGAAGGGCACCAGCAGGTCGAAGCGACCGGTCACGGTCGACCTCGGCGACGGAACCCCGGTCGAAGCCACCGAGGTCGACCTCGATTTTGCGGTCACCGGTGACCTGACCGGCACGTGGCGGGAACGCCTGTGGTTCGCCGACGATGCGCTGCCGGTGCGCATCGCCCGCGACCTCGAACTCGAGGGGCTCGCCTCGTTCACTGAACACCGTGACTCCACCATCGTCGGTCTCACACCAGAGGACTGACCGGGCGCGACCGGTGACCACCAGCCGATACCCGCACCCCGGTCCGGGCCGTCCGGATCACAACTCCGCAGCGAGCGCGCGTAAGCGGCCGACGAGCGGACTGCGCAGCGCCGCGATCGAGTCGACGTCGCCGGTGGCCAGCGGGAGGGTCACCAGCGCGGACACCCCTGCGACGAAGGCCTCACACGCAAACCTGCCGTCCGGATCCTGTTTGCCGAGCAGGTAGGCGAGCGCATCGATGACCGTTGCCTGAAGTTCCGCTCGCCGAACGAGCGCATCGGGCCCGGCGGCGTGAACCTCGACGACGTAGAGCCGGGCGAAGGCCGGGTGATCGGCGATCGCCTCCAGGTACCGGTCGAACGCGTCGATCGCCCGGTCGAGCGGTGGCCGCTCCGAGGCGAGCAGCGCGGCACCCATTCGGGCGGTGAGCACCTCGCCCACCAGGTCGAGCGCCTCGAGGAAGCACTCCAGCTTGTTGGCGTGCAGCGCGTAGAACGTCTGGCGTGACACACCGGCGAGCTCGAGCACGGCTGCGACCGGGGTGTCGGCGTAGCCACGCCCGACGCACGCCTCGGCCATGGCGACCGCCAGCCGCAACCGCTGGGACTGCTCCACCTGATCGCGGGTGAGGTCGTGGCGGCCCCGAGGCAACGACGCCGCTGTGCCGCCGATGGCCGTGGAAGGGGCCGGGTTGACCAATGACCCGGTGCCCGCTTCAACGCTCACCTCGACCCTGGCCCCCCACGCGCCCGTCGGGGTCGGTCGAGGGGGACGCGCAGCGTATTGATCGTCGTGGCCAACATCTCGTAGTGGCCGACCAGCATCAGGAATTCGAGGGCGGTCGGCTCGTCGAGATGGTGGCGCAGCTGATCCCAGGTGTCGTCGCGCAGGTCCCGCCGGTCGTGCAGCTCGTCGACGGCGACGAGCAGCGCGTGCTCGCGGTCGCTCCAGCACGGGGCTGCGGGTCCCTCGACCACGCCGTCGATCTCGGCCGGTGTCACCTTGGCCCGCTTGGCCAGCTGCCGGTGGTGGGCCTGCTCGTACTCGCAGCCGGCCAGGTGAGCTACCCGCAGGATGATCAACTCGGTCTCCCGCCGGGGCAGCCTGCCGCCGGGCATCAGCCGCCCGGCAAAGCGCAGCCAGCCTCGAAACAGCTTGCGGTTGCGGCCCAGGGTGAGGAAGAGGTTGGGCGGGGTGGTGCCGGTGACCAGGCCCGACACCTGAGCGAACGCCCAGTTGACGGCGCCGACATCACGTCGCCCGCCCGGCGAAATCCTCGGGGTGGCGCTCATGCCCGTTCCCCCTCCGCCTGCTTCCCTTGGGGCGTGGTCAGCTCCACCCGTTCGTCACGGGCAATCGCCAACACCCCGGCCACCTTGGCGCGTAGCGCCCGATCGACCACCGGCTGGGCGATCGACCGAACCGGCAGCACCGCACCAACCCACCACGGGGCGACGATGCGCCGGGACCGCCGGGCAATGCCCCGCTCCAACGCGTTGATCCCCACCTCCAGGTCGGTCACCTTGGTCACCGTGCCATCACCAAAGATCGACTTGGCCGCCTCGGTGCCGAACCCACGGCTGGTCATGTCGGTGTCCAGCTCGGCGAAGTAGGCGACACCGACCCGAGCCCCGCTCGGTGCCAGCTCGGCGCGCAACGTGTTGCCCAGCGCCTCAACCGCCGCCTTCGACGCCGAGTAGGCGCCCATCAGCGGCACGCTGACCGCAGCACCCAGCGACGACACCGCCACGGCATAGCCGTTGGGGTGGGAGATGTGCGGTCCGGCGGCGCGGAGGGTGTAGTAGGTGCCGAGCACGTTGACCCGGTTGATCTGCTCGAACACCTCGGGATCGCCGCCGACCAGCGGCAGCTGGGCGGCGATGCCGGCGTTGGCCACGACCACGTCCAATCCGCCCAGCTCGCCGACCGCCGCCTCGACCGCCGCCTCGACGCTGCCCCGATCGGCGACGTCGCAGTGCCAACACGGCGCACCCGCCTTGGCGGCCGCTTCGGCCAGCAGGTCGGGCTCAAGCCCGACGAGCGCCACCCGGGCGCCCCGCTGGTGGAGACGTTCAGCCAATGCGGCGCCGATCCCCCGCGCCGCCCCGGTGATCAGAACCCGACGTCCGGCCAGCGACTTTTGATGGGAGCGCATCCCGTGGAGGCTAGCCTCGACAAACAATGATGTTTCTCAATGACCGAACGCCGGCCCGAGTTGTAGCGGCGCTGGCGGCGACCGTGGTGCTGCTGGTCGCCGGGGCGTGCTCCGGCGAAAGCGCGTCGTCGACAAACACGGTCCGAGGCGGGCCCGCCCCATTTGCCGAGGCCCCGTTCACCGGCACCGACGAGGAGTTTTATCTGCCGCCCGACCCGCTGCCCGAGGGCGAGCCGGGCGAGCTGATCCGGGTGATGGACCTGGGCGAGTCCGGCGGGATGGCGACACGCAAGGTGATGTACCACTCCCGCGACGCCGCCGGCCGCGACCGGGCAGTCACCGGCCTGGTCACCTACCCGGCCACCACAGCGCCCGAGGACGGTTGGCCGGTGGTGTCCACCGCGCCCGGCACCACCGGGCTGGCTCCTCAGTGCGGTCTCAGCCGACGCAACGGCGAGGCACAGGACTGGGGAGTCCCAGGCGTGCGGGTGATGACCGACTACATCGGGCTGGGCACCGAGGGCGGGCCCCTCCACCCCTACTTCTCCAAACCCAGCGAGGGCCACAGCGTGATCGACGGCGTGCGCGCCGCCCAACGGCTGCCCAACGCAGGCGCCGGCAATCGCTGGTTCTCGGTCGGGCACTCCCAGGGCGGTCACGGCGCCCTGGCCGCCAGCGAGCTGGCCGCCGACTATGCACCGGAGCTCGACCTGCTCGGCACCCTCTCGCTCTCCCCGGCTGCGATGTTTGAAAGCGTCTACGGCGGAATCGACCCGATCGTCACCGGCATCCTCACCGCGATGAGCCTGTACGGCGGGGCGGGGGAACACCCCGAGATCAAGCTTGAGGACTACGTGACCGACGAGCTCGCCAACGCGTCCGGCGTGTTTGAGGAGGGGTGCCTCCCCGAGATCACCGACACGCTGGTCCCCCTTGCCGTCGGCGGCCAACTGTTCACCAACGACCCGCGAGACACCGACCCGGCCAACTCCATCCTCCTCGACAACGACGTCGGTAACGTGGCTGTCGACGCTCCGCTGTTTCTGGTGTCGGGCACGGCGGATGACCGGGTGGCGACCGACCGGGTGCGCGACCTGTATGCCCGCCTGTGCGAGACCGGGCAGGTCACCGAGCTGCTGATCGTCGAGGGTGCCACCCACGACAACATCACCGCCGAGACGGCAACCCAGACCTCGGCGTGGCTGAACGCCCGCCTCGTCGGCGATCCGCCCACCAACAGCTGTGACGAGTCCCCCACCGCTCCCTGATCGCTGCAAACCCGGTGGGAGAGTCGGGACGACCCGACAAATTCCGATAGCTTCTGAAGTGCGGACCCTGCATCGTGGGGTAATAACAGGAGGTAACCCAATGGCGGGTCTCGGAGTCCCCATTCACTCGGGTCGCACGGCCCCTTGGCGACGGGTAAGCATCGTGCTTGCCATGCTCGTCGGCCTGACGGGCATCGCTGCCTGCGGAGACACTGGTGTTCGCGAGGTGTCCTCCACCGACCCCAGTGCCGGGCTTGCATCATCCGCCGCCGTTCAGGCGCCTCAACAAGTGGCTTCGCCAACCCTGGTCTACTTCGAGAAGAACGAAAACATCGCGACCGCCGGCAGGCCCGGCGTCCCGGCCACGCTGGAAGGCGCGATCGCCGCCCTGCTCCAAGGCCCCGACGACTTCGAGACCGACATCGGCATGGCTACTGCTATCCCGGAGGCCACCACGCTGCTCGGGGTGTCGGTGTCGGGCGGCACCGCCGTCGTCGACCTCTCCGAAGCCTTCCAGTCGGGCGGTGGCAGCCTGTCGATGCAACTTCGGGTTGCCCAGGTGGTCTTCACCGCCACGCAGTTCGATGAGGTGCAACGGGTGACGATCAAGCTGGACGGCCAGGACGTCGACGCCATCGGGGGCGAAGGGGTGCCAGCAGTCGACCTCGACCGCACCGACTTCACCAACGTCACGCCGGCCGTACTGGTGGAATCACCAACCCCGGGGGCATCGGTGGCATCGCCCCTGAAGGTCTCGGGAATCGCCAACACGTTCGAGGCGGTCGTGAGCTACACGATCGCCGACGGCGACGGCCTCATCGTGGACGAGGGTGTCACCAACGCAAGCGCCGGTACCGGCACTTGGGGCGACTTCGAGTTCACCTCGACCTTCGGGGCCACCAAGCCGGGTATCGGCGAGGTCATCGCCTACCAGGAGAGCGCGAAGGACGGCAGCCAGATCGACGTCTACTCGGTACCGGTTCGGTTTGGGGCATCCGCCCCATCGACCCCCGAGCCCCCGTCGTCGGGAGAAGAACCCATCGCCGTGGCACCGCCGGTGCCGCCGGTCTTCACCGGCTGAGGCTCACTTCCCGGCACAAGCGGGAACGCCCATGGCAAGGTGAGATCCTCTGATCGACCGGGGGCCACCGATGAACGAAGCCGACCTCACCCACCTGCGTCGCTGCGTGGACCTCGCCGCCGAGGCGGTTGAGCACGGCGACCAGCCGTTTGGCTCGGTGTTGGTCTCGGGCGACGGAACCGTGCTGGCCGAGCGACGCAACCGGATCGTCACCACCGGCGACCTCACCGCCCACCCCAAGCTGGCGCTCGCCGGATGGGCGTCCCAACACCTCGACCCATCCGAGCGGGCCGCTGCGACGATGTACACCAGCGGCGAGCACTGCACGATGTGCGCCGCCGCCCACGTGCGGGTGGGGATCGGCCGGCTGGTCTATGTGCTGTCGGCCCCGATGATCGCCGAGCTGGTCGAGCCGGACGTCAAAATCGGGCTGCGGGTGACCGACATCGTCGCCGCCTCCAACGTGGACGTCACCGTCGAAGGCCCCTGCGACGAGCTGGTGCCGGAGGCGTCGGCGCTGTTCGGCCGGGCCTGAGCCGAACGAACCGGGGAGTGAAATCGACCGCCTGACGGTCACCCGGACTCCCGACTTCGAAGAGGGCAGCGAACCGGGGAGCCCAAACAACCGCCTGACGGCAGTCCGGACTCCCCACTTCGGAAAGGGTTTGGGCGCTCGTGGGCGGCGGCGGCCCGCTGAAGCTCGCCGGCGGGGCTATTCGGCGATGGGGAGGGTGACCACACGCTTGCCCCGGGCGCTGCGAGTTTCGCACCCCTCCAAAGCTTTGATTGCGTCGGCAAACGGATAGATGCCTTCGAGTACCAGGCGGATCCGCCCTTCGGCGATATCGTCGATCAGTGCCTCCATCTCGCCACCGGTGTCCGAACGATGCACGAACGGCACGACGCTGATCCCCCGCTCGGTGGGCTCCTGATCGCCCGACACGGTGATCACACGGCCGCCGTCCCGCACCACCTTCTGGCTCGAGGCACCCGTGCCCGGCTGAATGGCGAGCGCTGCGTCCACCCCGCCCGCCGCCCAGGCGAGCACGTCCTCGCGCCAGCCCTCCGATCGGTAGTCGACCGCAGCCTCGGCACCGAGCGACAGCAGGTACTCGTGGTTTGGTTGGGAGGCGGACCCGATCACGCGCACGCCGCGACCGGCGGCCATCTGCACGACCAGGGTGCCGATCGCCCCGGAGGCCCCGGCCACGAACAGGGTTTCTCCCTCGGTCAGCGCAAGTGAGTGAATGCTCTCCACGGCCGATTTCCCGGCAACCGTGACACCCGCTGCGGTCGCAAAGTCCATGGCGTCGGGCATCGGCGACAGGCCGCCGGCGGGCACGACGGCGCACTCCCCCCAGGTGCCTCCCTCGGGACGCATGTTGGTCGACACGATGACCCGATCGCCGACCCCGACGTTGTCGACGCCCCCGCCCAGCTCGGCGACGACGCCGGCACCCTCGATCCCGATGACGTAGGGAAACGGTCCGGTCGGCGGGATGAAGTAGCGGTCGTGGATGCCCACCCCGAATGCGTGCATCTCGACGAGCGCCTGGCCCTCACCGGGCGATGGTTTGGGCAGATCGGTCAGCTCGACCACGTCACTCTGTGGTTCCAGGCGCACATAGGCTTGCATCCGCTCGACCATATGCCCCACGCAGCGCGCCGACCGACGAACCTGCCGTGCAACTTGGCTTCACTGCCACGCACAGCGCTCATGACGAGGATTTGCGCATTTCGGCTGTTGTCCTATGGTCGGTCGCGTTGGGGGCGATAGGCCGGGAGGCTGACGTGAGTGGAGGGGGCGCGCCATGTTGAACACCGCCGGATTTGGCGATGCGACCGGACGGGCCGAGTCGATGCTCGGGCGTCGGCTGCGGCCCTGGTGGGGACAGGCACCGAGCAAGCTGCTGATCGGTGGTCTCGTCCGGGCGGGCCTGTTCGGGTTGATCATCTACGGCTGCTGGCAGGTGCGCTACGGATCGGTCGACCTGACCGAGATCGACCTCGCCGATGGCAGCCTCGAAGACCATCGCAGCACTATCGAGACCGCCGCCGTGTGGGTGGCCGCCGTGTCGGCCGTGCTCGCGCTGTACAACCTGATCCAGGTGGCGGTCGGCATGATCGACCTGTTCGTCCGTCGGCACGTCGAAGGCCAACTTTTGGCAGCTCAGGAACGTCGCACCGGCGACTTCCTTCCCGGCATCGTCCAGCACTTCTGGTTCCGCAGCCGGGACCGCAGCAGCATGAACCGGTCGGTGCGCCGACGCCGACGCTACGAGGTGGTGATCGCCACCTCGCGCGGGCCCAAATCGTGGAATATCCGGTTGCAGGACTTCTCCAAGGTGCGCTCGCGCAACGGTGCCAGGGTCCGCCTGCGGGTCAGCCCCCTGCTCGGGTACGTCAGCCGCATCGAGGTTCTGGACGCACCGACGCCGACCGAACACACCGGCTTCGACCAGTACGCGCACCGCCGCTGACCCCGACAGCCGCCCCGGCGCTCGTCGCCTGGGCCTCCGGCCACCTCGCTCACCGTCGCTCCCAACCACAACGGCCGCCGGACCCGGCTGCATCACCGGTAGCGTCTCGACGATGACCGACGACACTGCCGAGATCACCGGCCGGGACCGGCCCCTCGAGGGCCAGGTGTGCCTGATCGTCGGCGCAGGCGAAGGCATTGGCCGGGCGTGCGCACAGGCCTTCGCCGAGGCCGGCGCCGTCGTGGCCCTGGTCGCACGCGACGAGGGCCGGCTGAGCACCCTGGCCGACGAGGTCGGAGCTTCGTCCGGCGGCCGAGCCATTCCGATCGTCGCCGACCTGGGGCAACCGGAAGCCGACCAGACGATCGTGGAGCGGGTTCTCGCCCAGACCGGCCGGATCGACTCGGTCATCGCCGTGGCCACCAGGGCCGGACGAGGAGCACTGGTCGACGTCGACCTCGCTCAGCTGAGGGAGGCCTTCGAGGTGAACGTGATCGGCACCCTCGGCGTCAGCCGCTGTGCCGCCCGGGCGATGCGCTCGGCCGGTCGTGGCGGCTCGATCGTGCACGTTTCCACCTTGGGCACCCATTCGCTGCCCGAGAAGCAGGCCCCGTACACGGCCACCAAGGCGGCGATGGTGTCGGCGTCGAGGACGATGGCCAAAGAACTGGGTCCGGCTGGCATCCGGGTGAACGTCGTGACCCCGGGGTACGTCAACGGTCCGCCACTCGAGACCTTGTTTGCGTCGATCGCCGAGCGGGAAGGCATCGAAGCCGCCGACGCCTCCCGCCGGATGGCCGCCACCGCCGCGCTGCGCCGCCACGTCGACCCGGTCGACATCGCGCAGGCCGCGCTGTTTCTGGCAGGGCCGGGGGCAAACAACATCACCGGCGTGGAGCTGCGGGTCGACGCCGGCCAACTCATCCAGGGATAGGAACCCCGCAGCGGTCGCAGGTCGCCGGCCGCAGGCTGGCGACGCTTGACTGCGCCGGCGCGGAAGGTCCTACGGTACCGACCATGACCACAGCGACCGGAACCCGGACCACGCCCACCGTGGCCTTCGTCCAATCGAGTTGGCATGCCGACCTGGTCGACGGCGCTCGGCGCGGTTTTCTCGAGGTCGCCTCGGCAGGCGTCGCCGAGGTGGAGACCTTCGAGCTGCCCGGGGCCTTCGAGATCCCGCTCCACGCCAAGCTGCTCGCCGAGACCGGTCGGTTCGACGCCATCGTGGCCGCCGGTTTGGTCGTCGACGGGGGCATCTACCGACACGAGTTCGTCGCCGACGCCGTCATCGGCGGGTTGATGAGGGTGCAACTCGACACCGGAGTGCCCGTGTTCTCCTGCGTCCTCACGCCCCACGAGTTTCATGAACACGACGCGCACCAGCGGTTCTTCGCCGAGCACCTCGTCGCCAAGGGTCGGGAGGCCGCCCACGCATGCCTGGCCACGCTGGAGGCGCGCCGCGACCTGCTCGGCACCGACTGACCCGACCGTGCGGCCGAGGCCCGACGGCGCCCGGCGTCGAGGCCCGACGCAGGCAATCTCGCTATGACCGAGGCGCCGGCCACGTCGGCCGGGGGCCCTGACGAGGTCAGTCGCGCCAGTAGTTGTTGGCCGCTGCCACGGTGGCGAACTCGATCGCCACCACGTGCCCGGCGGCGGTCAACGAGTTGGGATCGTTGGCGTACAGCGGCCGCAGGCCGGCGCGTACGTCCGCATCGGTCTGGATGGCACCGATCGTCTTGCGGGCCATCATGATCGCCAGCTCACGACCCTCTTCGGGGGTGGCGGTGATCAGGGTGTTGTCGGGCACGAGTGCCATCGGTGACTCCTCAAAGTCGCTGAGCATGGACGGGACACGGCCGCTGTGACGGCCGTCAACCTTCGACCCTACGCCCTGCCGGTCGGGAATCGCTGGAACCCGACGCGCGAGACTCGTGCCATGAAGCTGATCACGCTGGACAACGCCCCCGACTACGACGCCGAGCGCCTGGTGGCTCAGCCGTTCCTCGACGGTACGCAGCTAAACGCCCGGGTGATTCGCCTGAGCCCCGGCCAGGTGCTGCCGCCTCACACCCATGGGGTCTCCGAGCTGATGCTCTATGCCGCCGAGGGCGAGGGCCTCCTGGAGTCCGACCATGGGCCGGTGCGCTTTCGCACCGGATGCCTCGTCCTGCTCAGCGGCGACGAGGAACTGCGCATCTCCAACCCGGGCGACACCGGCCTGACGTTGCTGGCCTTCCTGGCGCCTCCTTTCCCACCCTCCACCGACACCTGATTCTCGCCGATCGGCCCGCTCGTTGGCCGGCTGATGGGATGATGAGGGGTTGATGAAGAGCCTGGCGTTCGTTCTGAGCTATCTGGCGGGCCCGCTGCGGCGGCGCGACCGCCGCATGGTGGCGATCCTGCTCGGCACCTTTGTGGTGCTCGTCGTCGTGTTCGCCGCCATCTTCCACGCCGTGATGGCCCAGGAGGGCCAGAACCACAGCTGGGCCACCGCCTTCTACTGGACGCTCGTCACGATGACGACGCTCGGCTTCGGCGACATCACCTTCACCTCCGACCTCGGCCGGATCTTCTCGGTGATCGTGTTGCTCACCGGCACCGCATTCCTCCTCATCCTGTTGCCGTTTGCGTTCATCCAGTTCGTCTTCGTTCCCTGGATGAACCGGCGCGACGCCAGCCGGGCACCGCGCTCCATACCGGCGTCCACCTTCGGGCATCTGGTCCTCACCCGGCTGGGCCCGATCGAAGACGCCCTCATCCGCCGAGCCAAACAGGCCGACGTGGACTACGTCGTGCTGGTCGCCGACCTGACCGAGGCGCTCCGCCTGCACGACCAAGGGTACCGGGTGATGGTCGGCAGCAGCGACGTTCCGGAGACCCACCGCGCCGCCAGGGTGGCCAACGCTGCACTGGTGTCGGCGACATGGCCCGACACGACCAACGCCAACATCATCTTCACCGTCCGGGAGATCTCGACCAACGTCCCGGTGGTGGCCACCGCCACCAAGGAGGCGTCGGTCGACGTCCTCGAGATGGCCGGCGCCGATCAGGTGCTCCGGCTCGGTCAACTGCTCGGGCGGGCCATGGCAGATCGGACCCTGTTGCCCGACGGGCGAACGCACGTCATCGGTCAGTTTGCCGGGGTGCTGATCGCCGAGGCCCGGGTTGCCGGGAGCACCCTGCTCGGTCAGCGCATCGCCGATGTCGGGCTGCGCAAACGTCTCGGGGTGACCGTGATCGGCGTCTGGGACAAGGGGGTGTTCGCCATCGCCGTTCCCGACACCGAACTGACCGCCACCTCGGTGCTGATTCTCTCCGCGTCCCAGGACCAACTCGACGCCTACGACCGTTGCTACGGGACCGGATCGGACCTCCAGGGATCGGTGGTGATCATCGGTGCCGGGCGCGTCGGTCGAGCCGCCGCGGAGTCCTTCGACGAGGCCAACATCCCCTACCGGATCATCGACCAGCAGCCCGACCGGATACGCAACGAAAAGTACGTCCTCGGCGACGCCGCCGACATCGCCGTGCTCGAGGCCGCCGGCATCCAATCGGCCACCGGGGTGTTGATCACGGCCCACGACGACGACGTCAACATCTACCTGGCGATCTACTGCCGCCGGCTCCGGCCCGACCTGCGGATCGTCGCCCGGGCCAACCTGGACCGCAACGTGTCGACGCTGTACCGGGCCGGGGCCGACGACGTGTTGTCCTATGCCTCGACCGGTGCCGCCGCCATGTGGAACGAGTTCCGAGGCAACGACACGCTGGTCGTCGCCGAAGGGCTCGACGTCTTTCGGGCGCCGGTCCCCAAGCCGATGCGCGGCAAGACGCTGGCGGCGAGCGGGCTGCGCTCAAGGACCGGATGCAACGTCGTCGCCATCGAAAGCGACGGCCAACTCGTTGGCAACCCGGGTGCCGACGTGGTGCTGAGAGCCGACACCAGCCTGGTGCTGATCGGCGACGACGCCGCCCGGGACCGGCTGGCCAACCTCGACGACGGGTGGCGGGCCATCCTGAACAACCGGCTGGCGAGCCTGCCCGACTGAGCCGACGGTCAGTTTTTGGCGGGTCGCTTGGCGCAGCCGCTCAGCCCTCAAGCAGCTTGGCCAGGCGGGCGAGGGCGCCCAGCCCGCGCGACACGTAGCCGTCGGCGAGGACCAGGACGGGCACGATCGGCTCGGTGGCGGCCTGCCACGCCGCCCTCCATTGGTCGGCCACTTCGAGATCGGCGCTGCCGGCGCCGAGGGCCTCGAGCGCTGCGGGGTCGTCGATGGGCCCGCCCCCTTCCCAGTGGGCGCCGAAGATCCCTTGGCGCACCGCGGGGCGCGCTTCGCCCGGCGTTCCGGCGTAGCGCCGGGTGGCCAGCGCTGTGCTCACCTGCCGGACGGGCAGCCGGAGCCGGTCGGGTTCCCCCGGCGCGAGCAGGTCTCGAATCCGGTCGAGCTCCGAGGTCAACATGTCGGCCAGATCTCCGGACACGTCGAGGCCGGCAGGTGGGATTCGGGTGTCGTGTTCGACGGCGCGCCACTCCCCCGACGCGACGCCGCGCCGCTCCAGCTCCTCGAGACGGGCGCTGGCCAGCGCGCTGAACGGGCAGTTGAAGTCGCCGTAGGCGGTCAGTTCGATCACGACGCTCCTTCGGCCAGCACTGCGGCGGCGGCAAGGTGCACGCCGGCCATCTCGTCCCATTCAGGTTCCTCGAAGTTGAACCTGGCGGCCGAGAACAGCTCCATCTCCTCCACCTCGATGTGCGACGCCAGCTCGTAGAACTCGCTGCGATCGAACCGGCCGGCGACCAGCGCCTCCCGTACCACCCGATGCTCCTCCTCGAGCGCTGCACACGCGTCCTCGGCCAGTGCGCCGACTTCGAGCAGTTCCGGATAGAGCCCGGCCTCCTCTTTGATGACGTGCAGGTCGAGCAGCGCCAGCAGGCTGTCGAGCACCCCCGGGGTGGCCGGGTGACCCGTCCGGGCCGCCTCGGCCAGCTCCCAGGCCATGGCCAGGATCTCCACGTGCTCGGCGGTGAGCTCGGCGATCGGAGGGAACGCACGACAGCCGCAGTGATCACACATGGCCAGGTCCCCCACCGGCGGATCCCGGAGTGTGGTGGCCATGGGTGCAGTGCATCTGTGCGACCGTCGCGTCGACCGCCACCATCTTGTGTTCCCACGACGATCGGTCGTCGCCGTGGAGGTGTTCGCTGACGATCGAGAGCAGTCGATCATCGGCGACGCTCTCGTCATGATCGATGCGAAAGCACTGCTCGCCGATCGAACCGTTGACCGCAAGCACGCCCGGCTGGGCCATGAGCGACCGGGCCGTGTCGTTGAAGCACAACGAGCAGTTGGCACCGTCGAGCCGGATCTCGGTAGTGACCGGTCCGTCGTTCCCACTGATGGGGTTGCTCATGGGCCTCCCTCCCGGCGCCCCTACAACCGGGCAACGACTGCGTTCACCGGCCCGGCGGGCACCTCACGACCAAGAGTTCATATATACCACGCGCTAGAACAACGGGAGCGTCGGAACACGGTGAGTCAGTGGGTGCCGGCCGGACGCCTGGGCCTGATCAGGGGGTGCCGAAGCCGTAGCCGGTCAGGATCTGCTGCCCCTCGTCGGACAGGACGAACTCTTTGAACGACTTGGCGCCGTCCCCGTTTGGCGCCCCGGCCAGCTGAGCGATCGGGTACTTGGCGACGACGTTGTCGTCGGCGGGGATGTCGATGCCCTCGACCCGGTCGCCGGCCGAGGTCACGTCGGTGACATAGACGATGCCGGCGTCCAGTTCATCGCTGCCGATCTTGGTGAGCAACGCTCGAACGTCGGGCTCGTTGGTGTCGATCGCCGGCTCGACGCCGACGCCCTCGAGCGCCTCTCGGGCAAAGTCGCCGCAGGGCACCTCCACGGCGCACAGCCCGATCAGCAGGTCGTCGTTGGCGAAGGCGTCGAGCCCCTTCACCTTGCCGGGATTGCCGGCCGGGACGGCGATCTGCAACTCGTTGGTCACGAACACCTGCGGCTCGCCGGCGACCTCGTCGGCATCGACGACGTCGGCCATGTTGGACTCGTTGGCCGACGCGAACACATCGGCGGGGGCGCCAGCCAGGATCTGCTCGCGCAGCGCCGAGCTCCCGCCGAAGTTCAGCTGCACCTCGGCGTCCGGGTTGTCCTCCTCGAAGGCCGTCTTGATGTCGCCGAAGGCATCGGTGAGCGAGGCGGCGGCAAACACCAGCACCTCGCCCTCAACGTCGCCACCCTCGGCCTTCGCCGCGTCGGTCTCGCCATCGCCGCTGCAGGCCACGACGCCCAACGCCATGATGCCCACCAGCATCGCCCTGCGAAGTTGCTTCATCATCAGGTACCCCTCGTTCGTGACCCACCGGTGCGAGCCGCAGATTTAGTCTCATTGAGACTAGCGGTTGGGGCACAGTTCGGCGCATCCAACCTCCGACAGCGGGGCTACCCTGCCCGATGATGGGAACTCCAGACGCCTCCCACAACGGCCCCCCCGAGCTGTCGCTGACCGAATGGGTGGTGTTGGCGGTGCTCGTCGAAGCCCCGATACATGGGTTTGCCATCGCCAAGGAACTACGTCCGGACACCGACCTGGGACGCATCCTGACCGTGCATCGCCCCCTGGTCTACCGGGCCCTCGACCGGCTGGTGGCCGCCGGGTTGGCCGAGCCCCACCACACCGAGCCCGGAGCGGCCGGACCCACCCGCACCCTCCACCGACCCACCCGCACGGGCCGCCGGGCGGCCGACGACTGGCTCGACCAACCGGTGACCAGCGTGCGCGACCTGCGCATGGAGTTTCTGGCCAAGCTTCGGCTCAACCAGCGCCGCAACCGGGATTTGTCCCACCTGGTCCAGGCGCAGCGGAGCGCCTTGGCCGGAACCTTCGAGCGCCTCGACGCACCCTCGTCCACCGACGTGGTCGACCTGTGGCGCAGCCACAACGCCGATGCGGCGAAAGCGTTCCTCGACGAGCTGTCCCAGCGCTGAGATCCGCCGCCGTCCGGCGATCGCCCCGACCTCAGCCCCCGGCGTCCCCACCTGTGTCGGCGGACGTGGGCGTCGAGGAGATGGTGACGCCCGGCGGTTTCGATGCGGTGGTCGATGGTGCGACCCCGTCGGCGGTAGTGGTCGAGGCCGTCGCGTCGGTAGTCGTCGTCGAACTGGTCGTCGACGTGCCGAGAGGGCCGATGCCCTCGTCGACGTCGGAGCCGATGAAGTCGGCGTTATCGCCGTCGCGGACCTTGTCGGTGATTACGCGCCTGCGAATCTGCAGGTCACCGGCCGTGCCGACGATCTCGAGGTCGTCGATGGCGATCAGCTCGCCATCGCGGAAGCGCAGCAGGGCGGCGCTGGCCGGGGTGTCGTTGTCGACCAGCAGCGAGCCCAGCCCGGTGGCACCGGTGGAACCGACCATCCACACCAGCGTGCCGTCGCGGGCGCCGAGCTGGGAGCGGTGCATGTGGCCGGCGATGGCGACGGGCACCTCGCCGACCAGCTCGCGCAGGATCACCGGGTTGTGCACGGCGAGAACGTCCGGCCGCTCGCGCCCCAAGAGCTCGCTCACCTCCGGCGCTGCGGCCAACTCGACCGCCTCGCGCTCGTCCCTGGGCACCGGATCGGCCGTCGTGATCACCGGGTCGTCAAAACCGGCGATCGTGACGCCGTCGACGTCGACGACGGTGTTGTGCAGCGCGGTCACACCCGGCGTCGCCTTGATCCCCCGCCGGTTGGGCCGCGAGTCGTGGTTGCCGGCCACGAACAGGTACGGAACCGGGAAGTCGGCGAGCGCCTCGGCGTACACCCCCTCGAAGGACGAGCCGAACGACGTGGTGTCGCCGGTGTCGACGACGGCATCGACGTCGAAGGTGGTGGCCAGGCGGCGGGCCAGCTGGGCACCGATCGGGTTGAGGTGCAGGTCGGAGATGTGCAGGATCACCACCTCACCCTCGGTGTCGGCGACCGATTGGGTGATGCCGGCCGAGTACAGCCCGGCCAGGCGATCGGTGAGCGCGGTGACCCGCTGGCCGAGCGGGCCGTCGGCGGTCGAGATGGACTGCATCATCTGGCGACCTGCGGTGAGCGGGCCCTGGTAGGTCAACTCGTCAAAGCGTTGACCGTTGAAGCCGGGCAGCGCCGACGCTGCCAGCCCCACCGCCACCGCGCCCCCGAAGACCGCTCCACCGATCACAGCTCCATCCGCACCTCGACCGGGCCGCGGTGGGTTGGTGCGCTGGCCTGCCCGAGCGGCGGCAGGCCCAGCGTCGTCCGGCCGTGCTGGGTGGGCCAGAACCCGATCGCCACCGACCCCGGCCCCATGCGGTGGTCCGAGGTTCCCAGCCGAGGCGCCAGCAGCAACACGGCAACCGCCACCACCGCCAACGAGACGATCACGCGCAGCCAGCGGCGGTACTTCGGAGGCTTCGTCCGCCCCGTCGACCCCGACGACTCGGTCGGGTTCAACGACTCGGTCGGCTGCGGCGACGCGTCCGATCCCAGCCGATCCGGTTGCTCCGATGGGGCCACACCGAACGGTACCGCGCCACGGCGGATGGGCGATGCCCACGGGCAACGACTCGCCGGTGCCCAAAATCGCTGCGGAACCTGGCAAGATCAACACCCGCCACACCCGAGGGAGCGCGAGCTGATGAAGCGAACCGGCATCGTGATGGGACTGCTCACCGTTGCGCTGCTGAGTGCGGCCTGTGGCGGCGGCGACTCGGCGGGCGAGACGTCGGCATCGACGACCAGCCCCGGTGACGAGACCGGCACCACCGGATCGGCCGAGCGCCCGGACGGTCCCGCCGCCACCTTTGGCGAGGAACTGACCGGCGGCAACGGCATGTCGCTGGTGTCGGCGGCCGAGGTGCCCGACCTGGCCGAGGCCGGCTACACCGAGACCGAATACGCCGTGGCGGGCACCGCGACCGCGTACGAGTCCGACGGGGACCTTCCCGCCGACGGCGCCTTCGAGCTGACCGAGACCGGCGAGGGCGACTTCAACACCCGGGTGGTCGTTCGACGGCCGGAGAAGGCGGCCGACTTCAACGGGACCGTCGTCGTCGAATGGCTCAACGTCAGCTCGGGGGCCGATGTGGCCCCGGACTACACCTACATGGCCGACGAGATCATCCGGGGTGGCTACGCCTGGGTGGGCGTGTCGGCCCAGCACATCGGCATCGAGGGCGGCCCGGTGGCGGTAGCCGCACCGGGTTCGGAGTTCACGGGCGCCGGCAAAGGGCTGGCCGCCTTCGACCCCGAGCGGTACGGAGATCTGAGCCATCCCGGCGACGCCTTCAGCTACGACCTCTACACCCAGGTCGGTCGGGCACTTCGAGCCCCGGGCGACGCCAGCCCGCTGGGCGATTTGAACGTCGAGCGCGTGCTGGCCGTCGGCGAATCCCAATCCGCCTTCGCGCTGACCACGTACGTCAACGGCGTGCAGCCGCTGACCCATGAGTTCGATGGCTTCATCATCCACAGCCGGGGCGGCGCCGCAGCACCGCTGGGCGAACCGGACACCGGCATCGATATCTCCGGGACGATCACGGGCGAGCCCACCAGAATCCGCACCGACATCGACGTGCCGGTGATCACCGTGCAGACCGAGTCCGACGTGCTGGGCCTCCTCAACTACTTCCCCGCCCGCCAGGACGACAACGACCGCTTCCGGCTGTGGGAGGTGGCCGGCTCAGCGCACGCCGACTCCTTCCAGATCGGCGCCGCCGAGCCGATGCTCGGGTGCCCGAAGCCCATCAACCGGGGCCAGCAGAGCTTCGTGTTGAAGGCGGCCCTCCGCGGCCTCGACGCCTGGGTGACCGACGGCGAGGCACCCTCGAAGGCCGATCGACTCAACGTGGATGAGTCGGGCGATCAGCCCACCTACGTGCTCGAAGAGGTGGGCAACGTTGAAGGCGGCGTCCGCAGCCCGGCGGTGGACGCACCGGTCAACGTGCTGTCGGGGCTGCCCGCCGAGAACGCCACCGTCATCTGCATGCTGATGGGGTCGACCACGCCGATCCCCGCCGCCGAGTTGGCCGAGATGTACGACTCCCCAGCCGCCTACGACGACGCCTACGAAAAGGCGGCCGACGCCGCCGTCGAGGCCGGCTTCGTGCTCGACGACGACCGGGCAAGCCTCATCGAAGCGGCCCCGCCGCTGCCGGGCGAGGACTGACGCGCTGTCCGGGACGGATCGCTCCCATCGGGATGCCCAGCGAGACCACCACAATGTGACATTGGTCACATCAAGACCTACCCGACCACCACGTTGCGACGGGTCGATCCCTGTCCGCTCAGCGATCGCGGGTCAATTCGTGGTTATCGAGCGCTCTCCAACCCCACGCCAAACGTGCCGTTGAGAGGCCCGATGACCGATTCGGGGTCGTTCCCGGGTTACGTTATGAGCTGCATCAACAATTTCGAGTTGGTGCGTACTACGAAAAGAGCAGCAATGACCACAGGTACCGTGAAGTTCTTCAACGCTGACAAGGGCTTCGGATTCATCTCGCGAGAGGGTGGCGACGACGTGTTCGTTCACTACTCCAACATCGCCGGCGAGGGCTACAAGAACCTCGACGAGGGCCAGACCGTCGAGTTCGACGTCGCCCCCGGCCGCAAGGGCGAAGAGGCTCAGAACGTTCGCGTCATCTGAGCAACCCCAAACCTCGGCTTCGGCCGTCGTTCTTCGAAATCGCCGGCCCCTCGGGGTCGGCGATTCGTCGTTTTGGTCGGCCGACGCTCCGACGGCGGGGGTACGGTCGGCCGATGGGCAACAACGATGACCAACCGCTGGTGCTGCGCTCCGACGGGGACCACGTCGCCACGCTGACGCTCAACCGCCCCGCCGCCCGCAACGCGCTGTCCGAGGCGATGCTCACCGCGCTGGCCGAGCGGCTGGCCGAGATCGACGGCGACGACGAAGTCCACGTGGTGATCCTGGCCGGAGCGGGGCCGGCCTTCTCGGCCGGACACGACCTGCGGGAGATCCGGGCCGACGACGACCCCGCCTTTCACGAGCGGCTGTTCGCCCGCTGCTCCGACGTGATGATGCAGGTTGGCCACCTACGCCAACCGGTGATCGCCCGGGTGAGCGGCGTGGCCACCGCCGCCGGCTGCCAACTGGTGGCGTCCTGCGACCTGGCGGTGGCCGGCGCAACCGCCCGCTTCGCCACCCCCGGGGTGAACATCGGGCTGTTCTGCTCCACGCCGATGGTGGCGCTGACCCGGACCGTCGGCCCCAAGCACGCGATGGAGATGCTGCTGACCGGCGAGCTGATCGACGCCACCGATGCCCACCGCATCGGCCTGGTCAACCGGGTTGTGCCCGACCAGGCCCTCGACTCCGCAACCGCAGCGTTGGCCGCCACGATCGCCGCCAAGTCGCCCCTGACCGTCGCAATGGGCAAGGCGGCCTACCGCAACCAACGCGACCTACCGGTGGCCGAGGCCTATGCCCACACCTCCGGGGTGATGGTCGACAACCTGCAGGCCGACGACGCCGCCGAGGGGATCGCGGCCTTTCTCGACAGGCGTCCGCCCACCTGGACCGGCAGATAGGGTCCACCCGATGAACCGAACACTGCGGCGCCGAGGCGCCAACAGCCTGTGCGCCGTCGTGATGATCGCCGCACTGGCGCTGGTCGGCAGCACACCGGCGGGCGCCCAATCCGAGCCTCCCGAGATTGCGCCCTCGTCGCTCGGCCCGATCGGCCACGACGGCCGCTGGATGACCACCGCCGACGGTCGGGTGTTGATGCTGAACGGCATCAACTTCGTCGACAAGAACCTGTTGACCCCCGCCGGTTACGGCTTCGAGGACGATGACGGCGAATGGCTGGCCGCCAACGGCATCGACGCGGTGCGCCTGGGCTTCACCGCCGCAGCGGCCATGCCGACGCCCGGGGTGCTCGACGAGGACTACCTCGACGCCTTCATCGAGACCGTCGACATGCTCGAGTCGCACGGGCTGCTGGTGCTGATCGACCTGCACCAGGACGGCTGGGGCCCAACGCTTGGCAGCAACGGCTTCCCCGAGTGGATGACGCTGACGCACGGCGCCGAGAACACCGGCACACCGTTTCCGCTGTACTACATCACCAACCCGGCGATTCAGGCGGCATTCGACAGCTTCTGGGCCAACGAGAAGGGCCCGGACACCATGCCGCTTCAGGATCAGGTCGCAACGATCTTCACCGACATGGCGGAACGGCTGAAGGACAGCGACGCCATCTTGGGGTGGGACCTGCTCAACGAGCCCTGGCCCGGCACCAACTTTCAACCCTGCGGCGAGGCCGGCCCGGGATGCCCCGACCAGGACGCCTCGTCCCTCGACCCCTACTACGCTTCGATGACCGCTGCGATCCGAGGAACCGGCGCCGAACAGCTGATCTTCGGTGAGCCGTGGGTGCTCTTCAACTTCGGCATGACCGCCACCAACATCGCACTGCCCGGCGGCGACGCCAACAGCGGCCTGAGCTTTCACGCCTACACCCTCGAGGACGCCAACGTCCCGGTGGTCATGGACCAGGCTCAGGCCTGGTCCAAGCGGACCGGTGGGGCGCTGTTGGGTTCCGAGTTCGGGGCCGACCCCCGCCCGGAGTTCAACAACGGCATCATTGAGGCGTTCGACCGTGCGCTGATCCCATGGATGTACTGGGCCTACAACGAGAACACGATCGGCAACCTCAAGGCGCCGCCTCAGCAGAGCGAGGCCGACGCCGTCGACGCGATCGTTCGACCCCACCCGCTGGCGGTCGGCGGCACACCCACCCGGCTCCACTACCAACTCACCGAGCGCGTGATGCGCTTCACCTGGGACACGACCGGCCCGGACGGCACGCAATCCCCAGCCGACACCGAATCGGTCTTTCAGGTGGCGCCGCGCACCTACCCCAAGGGCTACAAGGTGCTGACCGTCGGAGCGACGGTCACCTCCCCAAGCGACGCTGCGTCGCTGACCGTCGTGGCCGACGGGTCCGGTGACGAGCCGAAGGTGGTCGTCTACCCGGCCGACGCCGAGCCGCCCAGCCTCGACTTCCCGGAGGACCAGGCTGCTCCGTCCGACGACACGGCCCCGCCACCCTCACCCGACTCAAGCCCGTCGGCCCCCGATGTCGCACCGCTGACGCCGGTCTTCACCGGCTGACGCCCCCGGCCTCAGCCGGCGCCCCGCCCGGTCATCTCCTCGATGCCGGCCACGAAGGCATCGATGTCCTCGGGTGTCGTGTCCCACGCGGTCATCCACCGCACCTGGCGGCGGGCGGGGTTCCAGTCCCAAAAGAAGCTCCACGCCTTCAGTGGTTCGATCAGGTCTGTGGGCAGCGCAGGGAAGATGGCGTTGACCTCGGGTGACGCCCCGGCGTCGATACCGGGCAGCGTCGCCACGCGACGGTGCAACAGCTCGGCCATGGCGTTGGAATGAAGACCGAGCTCGAGCCAGAGGTCGTCGGTGAGCAGGGCGCTGAACTGGGCGGCGAGAAAGCGCATCTTCGACGGCAGCTGCCCAACCTGTTTGCGGACGAACTCCGACCCGACCGCAACCTCCGGGTTGAGGAACACGACCGCCTCGGCGCCGAGCGAGCCCACCTTGGTGCCCCCAAACGACATGGCATCCACACCGGCATCGATCGTGAACGATCGCAGCGCCGCCCGGGTTCCGCCGAGCGACGCGGTTGCGTTGGCGATGCGGGCCCCGTCGAGGTGCACGAGCATGCCCAGCTCGTGGGCGGTGTCGCACAGCGCCACGATCTCGTCGACCGTGTAGAGCGTGCCAAGCTCGGTGGGTTGGGTGATGCTGACGACCCCCGGCTGAGCGTGATGCACCTGGCCCCGGTACGCAGCCGCCTCCCGCAGCTGATCCGGCGTCAGCTTGGCATCGTCACTTGGAACATCGACCAGCTTGGTCGACAGGATGCGTTCGGGTGCCGCCGTCTCGTCGGTGTGGATATGGGCCCAACTGGAACACACGATGGCCTGGTTGGGGCCGCCGTGGGTTGCCATCAGGCAGGCCAGCGCTGCGACATTGGCGCCGGTGCCGTTGAAGGTGAGCCGGGTGACGACCTCCGCGTCGAACAACCCGGCGAACATCTCCTCGCAATGGGCGGTGTGGGCGTCCTCGCCGTACGCGAGGCAATGCCCCGCGTTGGCGGCGACGACCGCGTCGAGCACCGCCGGGTGCGCACCGGCCGCATTGTCGCTGGCGAAGGAACGGGACGGCGGATCAACGCTGGGACCTGGCATCCCTGTCGGTTTATCACCCTGGCTGCTGCGACGTTGGGTGCACACCCGTCGTCGCCGACCCCCACATCAGAACTCTGGTAACTTGCCGCGGCGCGGGTCGAACACTTGATGTCGGGGGGCATGTTGGCGAACGTAACGACCAGTCCGTCGTTACGAGATGATCGAAGCGATGCGCTTGCGCTGTCCGATGTGACGGTCCGCTTTGGCGGCATCTCGGCACTGAGTGACGTCTCCCTCGGGGTGCCTTCGGGTCAGCTCTGCGGACTGATCGGGGCCAACGGCGCAGGCAAGACCACCCTGTTCGACGTGATCAGCGGACTGCGGAGTCCGTACTCCGGGACCGTGACACTGCACGGAACCGACGTCACCAAGTGGAGCGTGCAGCGGCGCGCCCGTTTTGGACTGCGACGCACGTTCCAACGGGTGCAGGTGTTCGGGTGGCTGTCGGTGGAGGACAACCTGCTGGTGGCGAGCGAGTGGCGTGGCGGGGGCGGCGGGGTCCTCGGGGATCTGGTTGCGTTGCCGACCCGCGGTGCGCGTGAACGTGAACGTCGGGAGAAGGCCGAAGCGGTGCTCGAGCGTTGTGGGCTGCTCGACATCAGGCATCGGCCTGCAGCGTCGCTGCCGATCGGCACCGCCCGCCTGGTTGAACTGGCCCGGGCGCTCATGGATGATCCGACCGTGCTGCTGTTCGACGAGCCCGCATCAGGGCTCGATTCGACGGAGGCCGAACGGTTCGGTGATCTGGTCCAGGAGATCGCGGAGAGCCACGAGGCGGCGATCCTTCTGGTGGAGCACAACGTCGGCTTCGTGATGCAGCGTTGCCACCGGGTGGTGGTTCTGCACCTGGGCAAGGTCCTCGCCGATGGCACCCCCGAGCAGGTCCGTGAGGACCCGTTGGTGCTGAGCGCCTATCTGGGGGCAAGCACAAGTTGAACAATTCCTGACAGTCCCACAATCCAAGGAGTGACCATGCCCAGAAAACGGTACGTATCCGCATTGGCAGTACTCGCCACCACGGTGATGCTCATGTCGTGTTCCAAGTCCGTGGACGACGAAGGCGCGGCCACAACCGCCGACACCAAAGAACCCACCGAGCAGACCATGCGGGGCATCACCGACACCTCGATCAAGGTCGGCGGTATCCAGTACGGCGTCTACTTCTCCGACGCAGCCATCGGGGTCGAGGCGCGGATCAACCAGGCCAACGAGGACGGCGGCGTCCACGGACGGAAGATCGAGTTCGTGGGCGCAAAGGAAAACGACAACGACTCGACCAAGGACCAGGATCTCGCCCGAGCACTCGTCGAACAGGACGAGGTGTTTGCCCTCCTGCCCGTCATGTCGGGCACCTTCGGAGCGATCGACTACGTGGTGGACAACAACGTTCCGATGTTCGGCTACGGCGTCAATCCCGCGTTCTGCGACAACGACATCGCTTTCGGGATCACCGGGTGTGTGACCAACCCGTCCCTGGAGGTTGGCTCCAACGCCCTCGGAACGGCACTCGAGGACTACTACGACGGTGACTCCAACAAGTCGATCTCGTTCATCGCAGAGGACAACGACGCAGGTCGTGGCGGCCTTACCCTGCTGTCGGCATCCGTCGAGGACAAGGGCTTCAAGGTGCCCTTCGCCGAACCGTCGATTCCGGCACCGCCGGAGCAGGTCGGCGACGTGTCCCCGTTCGTCTCGGAACTGCTGAAGTCCGACGGTGGCGAAGCACCCGACGCCATCTACCTTCAGGCCACCTTGGTGGGCACCAAGCTGGCCGACGGCCTGCAACAGGCCGGCTATGACGGCACGATCATCACGCCGTCCTACAGACCGCTGCTCCTGGGCACTCCGGGCTACGACGGAGTCCTCGTCAACACCCAGTTCGGGATGGATCCGGAGCTGGCGCCCAACGCCGAGATGCTCGACGCCGTCCACAAGATCGATCCGGAGAAGCAGATGAGCCTGGCCCTGGTATCGGGCTACCGCTCTGCGGACATGTTCGTCGAGGCGCTCGAAGCCACCGGCAAGGACCTCAGCGTCGAGTCGTTCCTGCAAACCCTCAACGACGGCTTCTCATACTCCGTCGACGGGGTCGTGGGTAAGTCCACCTGGCCGGAGAACCATGGCAAACCGGTGCCCTGCGCCGTGATGACCGAGGTAAAGGACTCCAAGTTCGTCACGATCCAGGACCTGATCTGCGGCGAGAACATCAAGATCGGATGACGCTTCGATGATCGAGTTCTGGAGCCTGGTGCTGGCGGGCGCCGTCGCCGGAGGCCTGTACGCGATCATGGCCTCCGGCCTGGTGCTCACCTACCAGGCGTCCGGGGTGTTCAACCTGGGTCAGGGGTCGGTGGCCTTCGTCACCGCGCTCGTGTACTTCCAGCTGCACTCACCCGAAGGACTGGGGCTCCCCGTTCTTCCAGCAGCGATCATTGCCATCTTCATCCTGGCGCCGGCGCTCGGCGTCCTCCTCGACCTGGTGCTGTTTCGACGGCTTGCCAGCGCTCCGATCGCGGCCCGCCTCGTGGGCACGGTGGGCGTGCTCATCGCGCTGCCCGCGGCGGCCTTGATCGTCATCCAGGCGATCAACAACATCTTCGGGTCCACCATGCCCGACGTCTCCGGTGACGCCGGGGTGAGCCCGCCGGGCATCGGACCCGTTCCGCCCACGACCTGGTCGATCTCGCGTGGCATCGCGATCAACTCCGATCAACTGGCCGTGGTGGCCGTCGCTGCGGTGGCGGCATTCGGCCTGTGGTTCCTCATGCGCCGCACCCGTCTGGGACTCGAAACGCGAGCGGGGGTGGACCGCCCGGTCCTCGCCCGATTGCGCGGCATCGATACCGACCGTTCCTCCCGCATCATCTGGGCCCTGTCCACGCTGCTGGCCGGCTGCGCAGGGGTCTTGATCGCCCCGCTTTTCGATCTGTCGGCGATCACGTTCCACATGATCGTGTTCACCTCCTTTACTGCGGCGGTGGCGGCCCGTCTCAGATCGCTGCCGATGGCGTTCGTCGCCGGCATCACGCTGGGCGTGGTCCAGAACCTGGTCTACGGGTACGCGCCGGACTTCCTGACGGCGGTCTCGGGATTTCGCAGTTCGGTGCCCTTCATCTTGTTGTTCATCCTGTTGTTCTTCGTCCGGGACGGTGCAGGCCGCGCCGCGGGCTCAGTCGCCGAGGATGCCCCCGGCGAGGACCCACTGGCCGAGATGAACCCCTGGCGGCGCCGCGCCCCCTGGATCGTCGCCGGGACGCTGTTGTGCCTCTATGCGCTGCTCGTGGCCAGCGGCTACTGGGTCGCCATCCTCAACCGGGGGCTCGTGCTGTCGCTGGTCTTCCTCTCCTTCGTGGTCGTCACCGGCATCGGGGGGATGATCAACCTGGCGCAGGCGACCTTCGTCACCGTGGGGGGGTTCACCGCAGGCTGGCTCGTCAACCACCAATGGCCGTCGACCGTACCCATCCTCATGGTCAACGGTCGGTTCGTGTTCTGGGTGGCGCTGGTGGTGGCGATCGTCGTGGCCGTGGCGGTGGGCGCACTCGTCGCCCTTCCGTCGATCCGTCTCGGCGGGCTGACGTTGGCGTTGGCGACCCTCGCCCTGGCGTTCATCGGCGACCGGTTGGTGTTCCAGCTCGAGGGGGTCCGCAACGGCTCCCGCGGGTGGTCGGTGCCGGCGCCGAAGCTCGGCCCGTTCGACCTCAGCGACGACCGCACGATGTTCGTCGCCCTTGCGGTGATGGTGCTGCTGTGCGTCTGGGTGGTCGGCAACCTGTCGCGCTCCGCCACCGGCCGCTCGCTTTTCGCGTTGCGCTCCTCGCCAGAAGCTGCGGCGGCGTCCGGGGTCGATCCCGTGCGCACGAAGTTCGTTCTGTTCGCGGTGTCAGCCGGGCTCGCCGGGCTGGCCGGCGCCTGGTTCGCCGTGGTCAACAGTCCGATCACCAACCTCAGCGCTCCCCCGCTGCTGGGCCTCATCTGGCTGGCGGTGGCGGTGACCTTCGGGATCCGTCGCCCGGGGGGTGCGGTCCTCGGAGGCATCGTGTACGCGGTCCTGCCGGTCGTCCTCCTCGGCATCGGGGAAACCTGGGGCGGCCCGTGGGAGGCCATCCCCGACGCCGTCCGTCAGATGATCGCAAGCCCCCAGCTCGCATCGCTCCTGTTCGGCCTGGGGGCGATCTCGCTCGCTCGGGAGCCCGATGGCGTCCTCGCCCAGACCACCAAGGGCATCAGGGAACGACGCCTGGCCAAGCTCCCCCGAGCCCGTGACGCATCAGACCCGGTCACCGATGCCCCGGCAACCGACACGACAACAAGCGCGACCGAAGCGGTGCCTCGGGTGCACCGCGCAGCGGATGCGGGCGCGGGCACGGCCCCGATCCTCGAACTCCGCAACGTCAGCGCTGGTTACGGCGAGGTCGAAGTGCTCCACGGTGTGTCTTTTCAGATCATGCCCGGCGAGGTGATCGCCGTTCTGGGCGCAAACGGCGCAGGCAAGTCGACGCTGTGCGGGGTCATCGCCGGAACGGTCGCCGCCGGCAGCGGTGAACTTCTTGTGGAAGGAACCGAGATGGCGGACATGTCGGCCCACACGCGTGCGCGCCGAGGCGTGGTGTTGGCGCCCGAAGCCAGAGGGATCTTTCCCGGGCTGTCCGTCGACGACAACCTCGCGATCAGGCTTCGCACCGAACCCGGCCGCACGGAGGCCAAGGAGCGGTTCCCGATACTCGCCGAACGTCACAACCAAACCGCCGGCCTGCTGTCGGGGGGAGAGCAACAACAACTGGCCATGGCCCCCATCCTGGCTGATCCACCCGCGGTGTTCATCGCCGACGAACCGTCGCTGGGGCTGTCGCCGATGGCCGCGAACAGCGTGTTCGACGCCTTGGCCGAAATGACCGAGCTGGGAACCACCCTGATCCTGGTCGAGGAACAGGCGGGCAAAGCCCTGGCCATGGCGGACCGAGTGATCATCATGGATCTTGGGGTCGTCACCTGGGATGGACCGGCGCACGAACTCGACGTCGACCGTCTCGAAGCGGCCTACCTGGGGCGATAGGCCAGATCGGCAACCGCCTACTCCACCGGGGCCGGGGCGAGGTCGTCCAGAATGCCGTCGACGAAGCCGGCCACCTTCTTCGACCACAGATAGCCGACGTGGTTGCCGGGAAACCAGCTGATCGTCGGGTGATCCCAGTGCTGCCACAACGCCTGGGTCTGGGCAGGGATCGCCATGCGGTCCCCCAACCCGGCGAAGATGAAGCGCCGCTCGACGGGCACCAACGAGGGCATGGCCAGGGGCGACACCACGCGGTGAATGACCTCGGCATGCCCCTCGAGCACCTGGTGTTCGGCGGCCCGTTCCCGGACGTGCTTGGGCGACTGATGGGCGAACAGCGCCGGGAAGTCGCAGATCGGGATTCCGGCAATGACCGCATCGAAATCGCCGTCCAGGCAGGTGGTGAGCGCGGTGACGTCCCCGCCGAGCGAGACGCCGTGAAGCACCAGCGACGTGGGCTCCTGGGTGCGCACCCAGCTGAGTAGCCGGCGGACGTCCCAGGCCGACTGGGCCAGCGCGTGCACCGAGTTGATCATGTCGAAACTCAGAAAGTGCTCGCCGCCCATCCGCGACGGGCTTCGGCTGCCGTGCACCGGCAACACGATCGCCGCCACGTTCCAGCCCAGGTCGTGGTGCAGGTGCTGGGCGCGGAACGTGATCATGTCGGAGAACGGGGCCCCGGTGCCGAACCCGTGGACGCACACCACCCACGGCCTGGGGCCATCGTCGTGCTCCAGCAGCCACGCCGACGCGGTGTGGTTCCTCTCGAAGTCATCCCACCGCTGCGCCCCGGGCTCCTCCGGGCGGGCGTGGTAGCCGCTGACCCAGCTCATGCGCCGGTAGCGCTGCCCCAGCGCCCAACCGCTGCTGAAGCTGACGTCCACCAGCGGCTCGGGGTCGCGATGATACGAGCGAGGATCGTCCAGCCATCCCCGGTCGTCAAACAACGCTTGGGCCACGCGGACTTCCGCCGACACCCGCTTGTAGTCGGCTCGGCGCGGAGTGCGGTTTGGGCCTTGCATGAGCGCGACGACCGCCTCGTCCATCGCCACCTGTGCCGCCAAGGCGGCGGTCATGCGGATCTGCGGGGCGCCCGGGATCCTGCCCGCCTCGGTGAGGGCGGCCTCGATCGCCCAGCGGGCGGTGCGCGGGGCGACCGTCGTCAGCCGGGCCAGCGGCATGCGGGCCAGGCTCTTCTCAACCCGGTTGATCAGCGTGATCGACCCGGCCTCGTCCTCCTCGGACAACAAGACGTTGGTGATGTCCTCGACGTCGGTCTCGTCCGGGTGGTCTGGGGCGGGCTGGGTCATGGCTACTTCGCCTTCTTGGCCGGCGGCTTCTTCATCGGCGTGTTCTTGGCGGGCGCCTGGGCGGCGGGCGCCTTCTTCGCCGGGGCCTTCTTCGCCGGCGACTTCCTCGCCGGGGCCTTCTTGGCGGGAACCTTCTGAGCGGGAGCCGGCTCGTCTCCGGCAGCGACGGCCGCCTGACGCAGCACCTCGATCGCGTCGACGATGCCGTCGCTCACCTCCTCGACATCGGGGGCGATGTCAGGGCAGGCGATCACCCCGATGTCCATGTTGCCCATGTTGGACAACACCGAGATGTTCAGCCCCGAGCCCTCGATCAGCGGGCCGAACGGGTACATGCCCACCAGCTGTGCACCGGCGATGTAGAGCGGAAACGGCGGCCCGGGCACGTTGGAGATGACCAGGTTGTGGATCGGGGCAAGCCGGTCGGCCAGGTTGGCGGAGCTGTACAGGCGGCTGGCCAGGTTGAAGATCGCCGGCGGGGTCACTTCGGTGACATCGCCGATCATGTCGGCACCGATCGCGCCGTGCACCGCTTTGGCATCCAGGGTGTCCACCCGCACCGCACGGAGCTGGTCGACCGGATCGACCAGGTGCACCGGCAGGCGCACGAACATGTTGGACACCTGGTTGGCCGACCCCCCTGCGGTGGTCTTGCCCTTCACCGACACCGGAACGCTGACCACCAGCGGCCGCTCGAAGGTCTCGCCCCGCTTGGCCAGGTAGGCCCGAAGGGATTGGGTGCAGGCGGCCAGCACCACGTCGTTCACCGTGACGCCAAAGGTGGTCTTCACCAGCTTGAGATCGTCGAGCGAGCACTTGGAGAAGGCCACCGACCGGCGAGCGGTGATCGAGTGGTTGAACAGGGTGCGGGGCGCATCGAACGGCCGGGCCATCGTGGGGCCTTCGTCGCCTCCGCCGACCACGCCGGCCACCACGCGGGCGACCGAGGTGAGGCTGCGTCCGAGCGCCCGGGCGCTTCGGAACGGGTCGGTGATCCGGGACACCACCGCACCGGCAACGAGCTGGGGGCCGCCGGGGATCGACCCCTCCGGCGCAGCCTGCGGCGGGTAGTCGGTCTCAACTTCGGGGGTGAGCTCCACCAGCTGGGCCAACAGGTCGGTGCCGCTGGTGCCGTCGACCAGCACGTGGTGCACCTTGGACACCATCACCGCCGTGCCGTCGGCCAGCCCCTCGATCAACACCATGTCCCACAGGGGTCGGTCACGGTCGAGCGGCTCGGATGCGTACCGACCCACCCACTCGGCCAAGTCGTCGCTGGTGGCGTCGTCCAGCAGTTCATGGTGCATGTGATCGTCGAAGTTGAAATTGGGATCGTCGACCATCACGGGATGGTCGATGCCCAGGGGCACCTCCATCATCCGGTGAAGAAACGCCGGGATGCGGGGCAACCGCGATTGAACGTGCGCTCGAAACTTCTCATAGGAGAACCCGCCCGCAACGGTGGACGGATCCATCACCATCACACCCGTCACGTGCATGTGCACCACCGGGTTCTCCATGTACCAAAACGAGGCGTCTGCTGCTGTGGTGCGCTCCATGGGTCAAGTGTGCCACCCACCGCATCGATGCGCATCGTTTGAACCATCTTGCGGGCCGTCCTGCACCCGCCACGGGCGCGGTTCGAGCACCGGCAGCGGATCACCCGGGGTTGAGGGCGACCTCGGTGGCCTTCATCGATACCCACACCCGGCCGCCGGGCGCCAACCCCAGCGCTGCGGTGGCCGCCGGGGTGACGTCGGCGATTAGCGGGATCGGACCACCGAGCGTGATCCGGGTGATGTCACCCAGCGGTTCGATCGTGACGATCGTCGTCGTCCAGCGATTGCGGGGGCTGCCTTCGGGAGCGGGCGCCCCGTCGCCGGCCGGATGGAGCGCAATCGCGTTGGGGTGGATCGTCACCAACACCGGCCCGTTGGTGACGGTATCGGCGCTGATGAGGGTCCGCCCGGGCTGGTCGTCCAGGTCGACCGTTCCGCCGCTGTTGGTGCCGCTCAGCAGGTTGAGCCCGGCGAGCGCCGCAACATAGGGCGTGGCGGGACGCCGCCGAACGTCCTCGACGCTGCCGGACTGGGTGATGACGCCCCCTTCGAGGATGTAGAGGTGATCGGCGAGCAGGAACGCATCGGTCGGGTCGTGGGTGATCAGCAACCTCGGCCCGTCGTAGCGCTCGAGGTGCCCGGCCAGGGTGCGCCGAAGCTTGGTGCGGGTTGAGATGTCGAGGGCGGCCAGGGGCTCATCGAGCATCAGCAGGTCCGGCTCGGTGGCCAAGGCGCGGGCGAGCGCCACGCGCTGAGCCTGACCGCCGGACAGCTCACCCGGTAACCGATGGGCCAGCTCGCCCAGGTCGAGGGTGTCGATCCAGCGCCGGGCGATGGCGTCGGCCTCCTTGCGGGGGCGCCCGGATGAGCGCGGCCCGAAGGCGATGTTGGCGGTCACGTCGAGATGATCGAAGAGCAGCCCTCGCTGAAACACCACGCCCAACCGCCGATCCTCGGAGGGGACGAACACGCCCGACCCGGGATCGTCGACGACCCGACCGGCCAGCTCGATGCGACCGGCGTCGAGCGGCAGGATGCCCGCCAGGGCGTCGACGGTGGTCGACTTGCCCGAGCCGTTGGGGCCCAGCAACGCCGTGGTACTGCCCGGATCGATCGTCAGGTCGACATCGAGCACGAAGGCGTCGCTGCGCCGAACAACGATCCGGGCGCGCAGGCCGGAGCCTCGGCCGACCGCGAGGCGCGTCACCGGCCCCACCAGCGGTCGCGCAACGCCACGAGCACCACCAGCGACACCGCCACCAACACCAGGCTCATCGCCACCGCCGCATCCCGGTCGGACTCCAGCGCAATGAACACCGCCAATGGCAACGTCTGGGTCCGGCCCTGAAGGTTGCCGGCGAACGTGATCGTGGCGCCGAACTCGCCGAGCGCTCGAGCCCAGGCGAGCACCACCCCCGCCCGCAGCGATGGAGCGATCATCGGCACCGTGATGCGCCGAAACACCGTGAGGCGCGACGCCCCCAGGCTGGCCGCCGCCGCCTCGTAGCGAGGATCGATCCCGCTGAGTGCCCCCTCGACCGTGATGACCAGAAACGGCATGGCGACGAACACGTTGGCGACGACCACCCCCCAGCCGCTGAAGGGCAACAGCAACCCGGTCGTCTCGTAGATGGGAGCTCCGACCAGGCCCCGTCGACCCAGCGCAAAGAGCAGCGCTGCGCCGCCCACCACCGGGGGCAACACCATCGGCAGCGTGACCACCGCCCGCAACACGCTGCGGCCGGGAAACTCGACGCGCGCCAGCAGCCAGGCCAGGGGCACCCCGAGCAGGAGGGAGATCGACGCCGCGCTCAGCGACGTGATCAGCGACAGCTTGAGGGCGTCGACCACCACGGGCGAGGTGACCAGCTCCGCCAGGTTGCCCCACGGGACCTTGCTGGCCAGCCCCGCCAACGGAACGACGAAGACCGCCGCCCCGAGCCCGCCGAGCGCAACGAGCGGCCACGGCGCCCGCTTCAGCGTTGACATCCTCCGGCTCCGTGACATGTCTCAGCGAGACTACCGACCCCGCAACGGGTCAGTCGGCGCAGTTCACGCAACGCACCGCCCAAGGCAGCACCTCAAGCCGCTCCGGCGGAATCTCCACGCCGCACTCGTCGCAGCGCCCCTCGCTGCCGCCCGCCAGCTTGGCCTGGGCCCGCCGGACGGTGACCAGCTCGGCGATCAGCCGGTCGTGCACGGCCACCTCACCGATCCGCTCGACCGCAATGTTGGTGCCCTCGCCGACCCGCTTGCCAAACCCGATGCCCCCGGCGGCGGTGACGGCTGCGGCCTCGATCTCGGCCATCTTGGTCTCGATCTCGACCGCCCGCGCCACAAGCGACGCAGCCAGTTCCTCGTCGCTTCGTTCGCCGGCGGGTTCCATGGTCGTGCCAACCCGAAACGCCACGCGACTGTTCCCGAATCACGATCTGGGTCGCTAGGCTAAGGGCACAGTTCCGATCCGAAGGATGAACCATGAAGCCTGTCGCCGTTGCGTTCGGAGCTCACGAACACGCCCCACCACTGCGTTGGACCAGAGACTTGGCCAAGGCGCTCGGCGCTCCGCTGCGGGTGCTGAGCGTCGTGGCACCGACGTCCGCCGAGGCTCCTCCCGAATATTTCGAGGAGCTCGACGAGCAGCGTCGCACCCAGATCGCCAGCAATCTGTCGGAGGCTGGCATCAACGACGCCGAGATCGTTCTCATGAACGAACACAAACCGCTGGGGGCGGTGGCCGCCTATGCGGACGAGCACGATCTGGCGGCATGCATCGTAGGCTCGCCACAAGAGGGCGGCCTCGGCGAAGGCAACCCCGCCAACTACCTGCTGCACCACACCCATATCCCAATCGCCATGGTCGGCAACGAGTACGAACCGCTCGATGGTGGCGTGTTCGTCGTTGGCGTCGAGGCCACCGGCACGGTGTCACCGGCGTTGAGGATGGCGTCCGACCTGGCCTCTGCGACCGGCGGAAGCCTGCACGCGGTCCACGCCTACGAGTCGATCAGCGAGGACGAGGCCGAACGTTTCCGAGAGATGGAGGCCAGCCTGTCGTCGCAGGTGTCCGTGCCCCTGCAATTTGTTCCGTTGGCCGGGCACCCGGCCGGGGTCGTCATCGACCACGCCGAGGAGGCCGGGGCAGCCGCCATTGTGATCGGGACACGAGGCTCCGGCGGCTTTCTGGGGCTTCGCCTCGGACGGGTCCCGTCCCAACTCCTCAACCACGCAGCATGCCCCGTGATCGTCGTCCCCCATTCGGACGATGCAGCATGACCGGCCCCACCACCTCCGATCAGGACGACCCCACCATGAGCGATCAGCCAGACCCCGAAACCCTTGCCCATCACCTCGGGCACTTGGCCGCCGACGCCGATGACGTCACCGCCATGCTCACCTCCCAACACGCCGACGGTGGCGACATCCACCCCGAGGCGATGCACAAGGCCGAGCGGCTCCAGGCGAGCCTCCATGACGTGATCAATGCCCTGACCCACCATGACCACCTGGCAATGGACGCCGACGACGTGTGGGCCACCCTGTCCCGCAAGCACCACGACAACAGCGGCGACCCGGTCAACTAGCGCTTCGCCCGCCGGACAGCGAAGATCTAGTCTGCCGGTCTGGACATGAGCGCCGCTTCAGAGCCGGGGCGTTCGTCAATGGTCGGCCCGCCTGCTGGGACCGTGCCCGACGGGCGTTCCGTCACGACCTGAGCCGGATCGACCCATCCATCGAGCACCGGTAGCCGCTGATGGCTGACCGCCACCACCGCCACGTCGGGGTTGGCCATCAGCGTGCCCAACGCTCGCTGGGCGGTCGCTTCGTCAAGGTGGGCGGCCGGCTCGTCCAACAGCACCAGGCGGCGGCGCGACACGACCGCCCGGGCGATCGCCAGGCGGGTTCGTTCCCCACCGCTCAACCCGGCCAGCGGCGTGTCGAGCCCGTCGGGCTGGCGGGCCAACCACCCGGTCAGGTCGGCGGCCGCCAGAGCGTCGCGTAGGGCGTCGTCGTCGGCCGATGGGCGGGCGAGCGCCAGGTTGGCCCGGATCGTGCCGGCGAAGGCGTGCGGCTCGTCGTCGACGACGGCGATGTCCGCGCGGGCAGCGCCCAGACGCACCTCGTCTGCCTGATGACCGGCGAGCAGGTGGGTTCCGCTGACCGGGGTGAGCTGACGGGCGAGCACCGCCAGCATCGTCGACTTGCCGATGCCGTTGGGCCCCGAGATCTGGGTGCGGGTCGTCGCCGAGAGGAGCGGGAGCGTAAACGGGCCCAGCGGGGTCTGCTCGTCGCTCCACGCCGCCCGGATGCCCTCAGCCGTCACCGGCAGCACCCCATCGGGAAGCTCCAGGGTGCCGGCATCATCGACGGCCGGCCGCTGGTCGAGGACGCCGTCCAGGCGGGCCTCCGCCTGCTGAGCGCGAGCCCGGGCACCGCCGATCTCGGCCAGACTCACCCAGGCATCGGCCAGGGCGATCGGGGCCAACGCCACCAGGGCGGCCACCGGAGCGGAGATCACGCCCCGATTCAGGCCGTCCGAGGCGAGGATCATGACGCCGAGCACCGTGGCCGCCAGCACGGCCCACAGGGCGGCCAGCGTGACGGCCCGGGCGCGAATCAGACGCCGCTCGGCTGTGCCCTGGCGCCGCTGCGCCAGCTCGATCGAATCGGTGGCAGTTTCGGCAGCCCCGCCATCCGCCCCGACGACCGCCCGCACCTGATCGAGCCGATCCACCAGGTCGGTGGTCACCCTCAACGCCACCCCACGAGCGCGCACCGCATCGTCTTGCGCACTTCGTTCCCGGCGCTCCCCCAGCGCTGCCATTCCCATCGAGATCACCCCGCCTGTCGCCAGCACGATCGCCGCCGGCCACAGGACCAGTGCCACGATGGCGGCTGCACAGACGGTAGCGATCAGCGTCGACCACCAGGGGACCAGAACACGAACCTGCTCATCGACCGCATCGTCGAGGTCGGCGACGACGGCGCTCAACAGGTCGCCGCGATGGCGGCGGCCGAGTCGGGCCGGCGTGAGGGGAATCAGGCGGCGGTACACCTCCACGCGACGGTCGGCCAGGGTGTCGAGGGCGGCATCGTGGGACACGACTCGTTCGCCGTAGTGCAGCACGGGCCGGGCGATACCGAAGGTCCGCACGCCGACGATCGCCACCAGCAGGGTGAGCACCACGGGTTGGGTGGAGGCCTGAACGATCAGCCAACCCGACGTCGCCGTCAGCGCCACACCGGCCGCCACCGACAGACCGCCGAGCAGGCAGGCCAGTCGCAGACGGTCGGCCACCGGCCGGCGCTGCCACCATCCGAGCGCCGCGTCGGTGGCCGAATGGCCCGAGGTGCGACCGATTGAAACGCCTGGGTCCGGCGTTTCTGCGCTCGGGGTCACTGCGGGGGGTGCTGCGGGGGGTGCTGCGGCGACCGTCGCGGTGACATCGGTCGAACCGGTGCTCGTCGCCGCCGGCGTGGCCCGCTCGTCCTCCGTGGTCGACTTCGCCCTCGGATCAGCGGACGCAATCGAGAGGTCCCAGCGATCGTCGGCCAGCTCGACCAACACCGGGTCGTGGGTGGCCACGATCACCCGGCGATCCTTGGCCAATTCGACGACGACCGACCGCAGCGCGTCGAGGTCGTCGGCGTCGACGTGAGCGGTCGGCTCGTCGAGCAACAGCAACGGTGCGTCGCTCAGCCGGGCACGGGCCAGCGCCAGGCGGGTTCGCTGACCGGCCGACAGCCCAAAGCCGTCGTCGCCGAGTTGCGTGTCCAGCCCCTGACGCTCGGCAAGTGCCGGCCACAGCCCCACCGTTCGCAGCGCCTCCTCGCAGGCCGCCTCGCTCGCCTCGGGCGCACCCAGGCGAAGCACGTCGATCACCGGGCCGGGCAAAACGAGTGGGCGCTGGGTGGCCAGGTGGGCAGCGTCGGCGACGATCGCCCCCGCGGCCGGGGTACGAACGCCGGCGATCAGGTCCAACAACGTGCTCTTGCCGCTGCCCGATTGCCCGGTCAGTGCGGTCAGGCCGGGACCGGTCGGGGTGGCGAAGCTGGCACGGTTGAGAATGTGGGCGCGGTCCGGGTAGCCGAAGGACACCCCGTCGACGAGCACCCGGTCCGGAGCACCGGCATCTCGCTCGGGCTTCGCGACATCGGCACCGGTCGGGTCGACGATCTTCGCTGCCCCTTCGGCAGCGGACGGGGTGGCAACCTCGTCCCGGGTCTGCACGGCATCCCGGTCGGCATCGAGGTAGGGCCGAACGGCGTCGAGTACTGCGGCGCCGTCGGCCGCGTTGTGAAATTCCTGGCCCACCCGCCGCACCGGCCAGTAGGCCTCGGGCGCCAGCAGAATGGCGGTGAGCCCAACGTGCAGGTCCATCGACCCGTTGGCCAGCCGGAGGCCCACCGACACCGCCACCATCGCCACCGAGATCGTGGCCAACAGCTCGAGGGCGGCCGACGACAGGAAGGCGGTGCGCAGGGTGCGGACCGTCGCCCGGCGGTGAGCGTCACCGACCGCAGCGATGTTCTCGACCTGGTGGTCGGCCCTGCCGTAGGCGACCAGGGTGGGCAGGCCCCGCACGACATCGAGGAAGTGCCCGGCCATGGCGTGCATCGCGCTCCAACGCCGAGCGGTCTCCGCCTCGGTGTGCATGCCGATCAGAGCGGCGAAGAACGGCAACAGCGGCAGCGTGAGCACCAGGATGACGGCGCTCCAGAAGTCGACCCAGAACAGCACGAGCACGGCGAGCACCGGGACGACCACAGCCGTCACCAGCGCCGGGAGATACTCGGCGACGTAGGGCTCGACGCTCTGCGCCCCCGACCCGGCCAGCGCCACCGCCTCGGCGGACGTGGGGCGCCGCTCGGGCGGGCTGGCAATCCAGCGCCGCAGCAGCCGTAAGCGCACCTCTCCGCTCACCCGGTGACCGGCATCGCGGGCGACGATCTCGTCGACGGCCGCCACCAGGCCTCGCATCACCAGGATGGCGGCCAACACGATCAGCGGTGTGCGCAGCGGAGCGGCGCGCACGATCGCCGTCGCCGCCCACGCCACCGTCACCGCCTGGCCCAGCGCCAGGGCGCCTGACACCACCCCCATACCGGCGAGTCGGGCCACCCGGCTGCGAGCGCCGGGCAGCGCACGCAGCAGCGACGGATCGAACGGGGCCATCAGGCCTCGGGGCTGCCCCCGGCCGACCGGCCCGACGAGGATGCGACGGGCTGCTTGGGCTGGCGTCCGGCTTCGGGCCGGGCCGCCAGCGCCACCTCGGTGGGAATGTGATGGCCGGACACCCGCTTGCGGAACGTCCAGTAACTCCAGCTCTGGTAGAGGATCACGATCGGGGTGAACACGACCGCCACCCACGTCATGATCTTCAGCGTGTAATCGGTCGACGACGCGTTGGTGGTCGTCAGCGAGAACGCGGGATCGGTGGTGCTCGGCATCACGTCGGGGAACAGTGCAACGAACAGCGAGCCGACGCTCATCCCGATCGCCGCGAACGCCAGGCCGAACGCCCAACCTTCTCGACCCGATGGCAGCATCGCCAGCGCCCCGAGCAGCAAGACCGCACCGGCGCCGGCCATGATCCACGACTCCACCGAGCCGGTGGTGGCGTGGATGACCGCCAACCAGGCCACCGCCAACACGGCGGCCGCAAGGCCAACGCGCAGGGCGATCTCCCGGGCCTTGTCGCGGATGGCACCGTCGGTCTTCAGCGCCAGAAACATCGCCCCGTAGGCGGTGAACAGCGCAACGGTCGTCACCCCGCCGAGCAGCGCTGCGGGGTTGAGCAGCGTGAACAGGTTGCCCGTGTACTCCATCTCGGCGTCGATCGGCACGCCTCGGACGATGTTGGTGAACGCAACGCCCCACAGCAACGCCGGGGCCAGGGACCCGCCGAAGATCGCCCAGTCCCAACGCTGGCGCCACACGGGGTCGTCCACCTTGCCGCGGTAGTCGAACGCCAACGCCCGCATGATCAGGGCGACAAGGATGAGCAGCAGTGGCAGGTAGAAGCCGGAGAACAGGGTGGCGTACCAGTTGGGGAACGCAGCAAAGGTGGCGCCGCCGGCGGTGAGCAGCCACACCTCGTTGCCGTCCCAAACCGGCCCGACCGTGGACAGCATGACTCGTCGCCGGATCTCGCCGGTCTCGCCGCTGTCCGGGTCGTCACGACCCAGCACGGGGAAGAGTATGCCCACGCCGAAGTCGAAGCCTTCGAGCACGAAGTAGCCGATCCACAGGACGGCGATGAGGATGAACCAAACGGTGGTGAGTTCCATGTTGTTGCCTCGGTGAGGTGTCAGCGGCCTTTAGTAGGAGAACACGAATGGTTCGTCGTCGTCGCGTTCGCTCGGGTCGAGCGACTCGGGCGGCGGAGCCGGCTCGGCACCGGTGCGTCCGTACCGCAGTATCAGGCCCACCTCGACGACGGCCAGAGCGCCGTAGAGCAGGGTGAAGGTGCCCAGCGACGCCGCCACCTCCCAGGCCGACACCCCCGGGCTCACGCCCATCTTGGTGGTGATCACGCCGAAGACAAGCCACGGTTGGCGGCCCATCTCGGTGAAGATCCAGCCGAAGGAGTTGGCCAACAGCGGCAGCAGGATCACCGCCAGGCTGGTCCAGAGCCAGCGCTTGGACGTCAGGCGGCGGGTCTCTCCCCGCAACGCCCAGAGGGCGAAGGCCCCAATCGCCATCGCAGCCATGCCGGTGCCGATCATCCAGCGGAAGGTCCAGAAGGTGACGGGGATGATCGGGCGGTAGTTCTCCGCCTCGGTCAGCGCATTATCGCTGAAGGCCAACTCGTACTCGGCCTGCAGGTCGTTGATCCCCTCGACCCGGCCGCCGAGGGTGCCGGTCGACAGGAACGACAACAGCTTCGGAACCCGGATCGCCCAGGTCTCGTGCTGACCGTCCGGCGTGCCCACCGAAATGATCGAGAAGGATGCTCCCTCACCCTCGGGCGAGGTGTCGTAGAGCGCCTCGGCCGCCGCCATCTTCATCGGCTGCACCTGGGTCATCACCCGGCTCTGGAGGTCACCGGTGACGGTGACGACGACCCCGCCGACCAGCAGGACGATCGCGCCCAGCCGGGCGGAGCGTCGATACATGCCCAGGTCACCCTCGGGAGTCTGCGAGCGCCACATCAGCCACAGCGCAATGCCCAACACGAAGGCCCCGCCGCTCATCCACGCAGCTGAGATCACGTGGGGAAAGGCGACCAGTTGCACCTTGTTGGTCAGCACGGCGAGAAAGTCGGTCAGCTCGGCTCGGCCGGTGAGGGGGTTGTTGGTGTAGCCCACCGGGTTCTGCATGAAGGAGTTGGCCGCAAGGATGAAAAAGGCCGACAGCACGGTGCCGATGTGCACCAGCCAGATCGCGCCGAGATGAATCTTCTCGTTGATGCGGCCCCAGCCGAAGATCCACAGGCCCAGAAACGTGCTCTCGAGGAAGAACGCCAGCAACGCCTCGATGGCGAGCGGCGCGCCGAAGATGTCGCCGACGAAGCGCGAGTAGTCCGACCAGTTCATTCCGAACTGGAACTCCTGGACGATGCCGGTCGCCAGGCCCAAGATGAAGTTGATCGTGAACAGCTTGCCGAAGAACTTGGTCAGCCGCAGCCATTCGGGATTGCGGGTGCGCATCCAGAACGTCTGCATCAGGGCCACAATCAGCGACAGCCCGATCGTGATCGGGACGAAAAAGTAGTGGTACACGGTGGTGATACCGAACTGCCACCGTGCCAGGTTGAGGGACTCCATCGCGCATCCTTGCGTCGAGGTCTGGGGGTGTGAACTCCCGCCGACCGAGATGTAGTCCGGTCAATCCTAGGAGCGGCTTGCGCCCCCTGATGAATCGGTCGCGTGTGCTCTTGGCCACCGTCTCGAACCACGATATAAAACCGGGGTTGAAACACGGTCAGGATCGCACAGGCGACCCCGAGCCGATTCCCCTTGGACAGCCGCAGTTCTCATCGGCGGTCGGTCCGTGCGACGATAAGGCGGATGTTGGATGCCTCGCCTACCGATCAGCCCGACGATTCCCAGCCGGGAGAGGACCCACCCGAGTCCCCCAAGCAAGGCAGATGGCGCCGCCTACCCCGCCCCCTCAAGGCGGTGATCGTTGCGGTGTGCTCGATCGTGGTCCTGCTGGCGCTGACCAAGTTGATCGTCCAACTGAGGGACCGTTCCGATCCGGTCGACACCGCCGCCGTGGTCAAACAGTTTGAAGAGGACGGTGCCTCCGCCGACGGGGATGGCGGGACGACCATTGCGTCCGGCGCCTTCGTCTACAACGCCAAAGGCACCGAGTTCGTCGACCTGCTCGGCGGGCCAATGCACGAGTTCCCGCCCGAGGTGGTCGCGACGACAACGAGCAACGACTGTGGCGGCTCGACCAACGTCCTCAAGCTGTTTGAACAACGCAACGACGAAATGGTCCTGTGCCCGACCGACGACGGCGCCATGTCGATGAAGTCGTCCGTCACCCGCCACGAGTTTGCCGGGCTCAAGGATCAGACAACCACGACGTGTCCGGAGAACTCCCTGTGGCCAGCCGGGTTGTTCGATTTGGAAGCCGGGCTCAAGGCGAGGGCGGAGTGCATCGCCACCGGCGACTCGGTGGGAACCATCCCGGCCATGCTGACCAGCCGCGTGTTTGGGCAGGAGGAGGTCATCGTCGACGGTGACCCGGTCGACGCTCAGCACCTCCAGATCTCCACCGTGATCGGATCCAAGGGCAGCGAGACCTACGGCACCTACGACAACGACTTCTGGGTAACCGAGGACGGCGTCGTCGTGCGGCGAAGCCTCAACGCCGACGTCAGCGCCAAAACACCCGCCGGCCAGGTGGGGTTCAAGGAGACCTTCGGCCTCATCCTCCAGGAACTCCCCGCCTGACCGTTCCTTCCAGCAGCCAGGAAGCATGTCCCTCGCAGCGCTTCGGCCAACGACCAACTGTAGCACGTGGTGCTACAGTTGGGTCATGGCCCAGGAGATCAGCCAGCGGGAATTGCGCAACAACAGCGGCAAGATCATGCGTGGGCTGGACGCGGGCGAGACCTTCACCGTGACCCGCAACGGCACGCCGGTGGGCGAGCTGACGCCACTTCGCCGCCACCGCTACGTTGCGGCCGAGGCGGCGATCGAGTTCTTCGCCAGCGCGCCGGCCATCGACTACGACCACCTGCGGGCCGATCTGGACGCCCTCGCCGATCAGGACATCGCCCCGCGTGGATGACGGGGCAGTGGACGAGCAGTCACGCCCGGCACGGGGCCTCCTCGACACGTCCGTCGTCATCGACCTTGAGCAAATCTCGGCGCACCAGCTCCCCGCACAGGTGGCGATCAGCGCGATCACGCTCGCCGAGTTGGCCGCCGGCCCACATGCAGCCGGCGATGCCGAGGAACGGGCTCGTCGACAGGATCGCCTGCAACGAACCGAAGCGGCGTTCGATCCTCTCCCCTTCTGTGCGGAGTCAGCCCGCGCCTACGGCCGCGTGTTTGCTGCGGTCAGCTCTGCTGGTCGCAAGCCGCGAGGCGCCAGGGCGGTCGACCTGCTGCTGGCGGCAACGGCGGTCGCCCATCCGGGGCCTATCTACACCCGCAACCCCGCCGGTTTCGCCGCACTCGATGGCCTCGTCGAGTTGCACGCGGTCTGACGAGCGGCACGTCACGGCCCCTCCGGAACCGCTGGTGCGGGTGGCGGGGTCGGGTCGGCGCTGGGCTTGGGCATGGTGAGGGGTGGGAGGAACAACTGCACTAACGGGCCGACACCCACGGCGAACACCGCCGTGCCTACGCCGATTGCACCTCCGAGCGCAACGCCGACCGCCAGCGCAGAGAGCTCGACAACCGTGCGGGCCACCCGAACCGAGATCGGCCGACCCGCAAGCGTGAGCTCCGCCAGGCCGGTCATCAAGCCGTCGCGTGGCCCCGGCCCCAGCCCGGCACCGATGTAGAACCCGGACCCGATCGCAATGACGACAACGCCGCCGAGCATCATCACGACCCGGGGCAACAGGGGCTCGAACTCGGGCACGATCGGCATCAACAGATCAACAAAGACGCCGATCAGCACCGCGTTCAGGACGGTGCCGAGGCCCGGCCTGACCCGAAGCGGGATCCACAGGAGCAGCAGCGCCACACCGACCGCCACGATGATGGTTCCGACGCCGATGCCGGTGAGCTCGCTGACGCCGGTGTGGAAAACATCCCACGGGGCGGCGCCCAGCTCGGCCCGGATCAACAACGTGATCCCCGCGGCGAACAGAAACAGTCCAAACACGCACCGGACAAGCCGCTCCGTCATGGTGCGTTGCTACATGCCGAGCGGCGGAACGATCGCCTCGATCACGTTTGGGCCATCGTGGGCCAGCGCCCGCTCGAGCGCCTCGGTGAACTGCTCGGCGGTCTCGGCCCGCTCCGCTGTCACACCCATCCCCTGGGCCAGGTCCACGAAGTCGAGGTCCGGGCCGTGCAGGTCGAGCATGCTCAACGCCTTGGGTCCCGCTTCCTCGGCGCCAACGCGGGCCAGCTCCATCCGCAGGATGGCATAGGACGAGTTGTTGTAGATCACCGTGGTGACGTTGGCACCCTCGCGGGCCTGGCTCCACCAGCCCTGCAGGGTATACATCGCCGAGCCGTCGGCCTGAAGGTTGATCACCGGCCGGTCGGGGGCGGCGATCGCCGCACCCAACGACAGGGGCACCCCGATGCCGATCGCGCCGCCGGTGAGGGTCAGCCAATCGTGCGCCGGAGCACCGCCGGTGGCGCCCTGGTTGAAGATGCCGGACGTTTGCGCCTCGTCGACGATGATGGCGTTCTCGGGCATCAACGCACCGAGGGACGCCGCCACCGTCTCGACGGTGAGCTCGCCGGTGGGAGGCTCAGTTCGGCTCGCCTCGGCGAGCGCCACATCCTCGGGTGCGCCGAGCGCATCGGCCAGGGCCTCGAGCGCGGCGACCGGGTCGTCGGTGCCGGTGGCCAGCGTGGACACTGCGCATCCCTCGGGCACCAGCGAGCTGGGCTTGCCCGGGTAGGCGAAGAACGAGGCGGGCGCAGGGGCGTCGACGAGCACCATCGAGGTGGCGTCGCCGATCTGCATCTGGGCGAACTCGGCCAGATACGTCAGCCGCTCGACGACCGGCAAACCGGCGCCGCGGCGCTGGATGCGGGGGAAGACCTCGCCGAACACCTTGGCCCCGGTGGCCGCCGCGATGCGGACCGCCGCCCGCTGGCCCCGCTCGTCGAGGGTGCGACCGCCGAGGAACAGCACCGAGTCGCCGTCGCTTTGCAACGCCCGGGCCGCCGCCACAATGACCTCGTCGGGAACGATCGCAGCCGGCTGGGGCGTGATCGGCTCCGCCGGCGGGGTCGAGTCCAGCCAGCACACGTCGGCGGGAAGGATCAGCGTGGCCACGCCGCCGGGAGCACGCATGGCCTCGGCCACCGCGCGGGCCCCGTCGGTGGGAACCGCGTCGGGGGTCATCGAGCGATGGACCCAGGAGGAGACCGTGCCGGCGACCGCGTCGATATCGCTCTCGAGCGGGGCGTCGTAGCGCTTGTGGTAGGTGGCGTGGTCGCCGACGATGTTGACCATCGGGGTGTGGGCACGACGGGCATTGTGCAGGTTGGCGAGGCCGTTGCCGAGGCCGGGGCCGAGGTGCAACAGAGTGCAGGCCGGCTTGCCGGCGATGCGGGCGTAGCCGTCGGCCGCCCCGGTGGCGACGCCCTCGAAGAGCCCGAGCACCGCCCTCATGCCGGGCACGTCATCCAGCGCGGCCACGAAGTGCATCTCGGAGGTGCCCGGGTTGGCGAAGCACACCTCGACGCCGGAATCGACCAGCGTGCGGATCAACGACTGGGCGCCGTTGGGGGTGGGGTTGCTCATCGACAGGACCTTTCTGTGCTTTCGTAGACCGAAGCCTGCGAGAACGTGTGTGTCTGGAAAATGTGGCGAACGGGGCAGGCGCCTTAGAAGACCTTGCCGGGGTTGAGGATGCCGTTGGGGTCGAACGCCACCTTGATGCGGCGCATCAGCTCGATCTTGGCCGGATCCTCCAGCTCGAGGAAATAGCCGCGCTTGGCGGTGCCCAGCCCGTGCTCGCCCGAGATCGATCCCCCGAGTTCCATGCCGATCGCATAGAGGCGCAACATGACGTCGGCGAGCACGTCCGGGTCGCCCTGAAAGACCGACATGTGCACGTTGCCGTCGCCGGCGTGACCGCAGCCGGCGATCCACGAGGCGGTCTCGGTTGCCAGGTCGCCCACCCGTCTCATGAACTCGGGCATCGACGAGCGGGGGACGACCACGTCGATGATTTCGTTTGCGTTGTTGGCCTTGGCCACCCAGAACGCCTTCTCGCGAGCGTCGATCAGCTCGGTCGCCGCCTTGGGTGGGAGGACGTAGATGTCCATGGCACCCAGCTCGGCGAGCTGCTCGGCCACGTTCTGAATGTCGACCTCCAGGCGATCGTCGTAGGCCGACTCGAGGACGACGACCAGGTACGCCAGCGCCGTGTCCTTGATCTCGGTCGGGATGCCCAGATCGAGGCCCAGGGTGGTGCCCATCGCCGACAGGGTGAGCATGTCGATGTACTCGAGGATCATCGGATCGACCCCCGACGCCACCACCTTGGGGACCGCCTCGGTCACCTCGTCCATCGAGGCAAACGGCGCCAGCACCGTGGCGGCGTGTGGCAGCCGGGGGCTGAGCTTCAGGGTCGCTTCGGTGACGACCGCCAGCGTGCCCTCAGACCCGAGGATCAGCTGGGTGAGGTCGTAGCCGGTAGTCGCCTTGACGAACTTGCCGCCGGTGCGGATGATCTCGCCCGAGGCCAGCACCGCCTCAACACCCAACACGTGGTGACGGGTCACCCCGTACTTCACCGCCCGCATGCCGCCCGCGTTGGTGGCGACGTTGCCGCCCAAGCTGGAGGAATACTCGCCGGGAAACACCGGGTACACCAGGCCGTGCGGCGCGATCGCCTCGTCGAGCTGGTCGAGGCGCACGCCGGGGCCGACCACCGCCATCGAATTGTCGGTGTCGATCTCGATGATGTCGGCCATCGCTTCGGTGCTCAACAGGATGCCGGCGGCGTCGGGCACTGCGCCGCCCGACAGGCCGGTGCCGGCACCGCGGGCGGTCACCGTGGTGCCGCTCTGATCGGCCCAGGCCAGCACCGCCGCCACCTCGGCGGTGCTGCGGGGCGACACCATCGCCGCCGGCCGCACTCCGAAGATGCCGATCGCCTCATCGTGCAGGTAGTCCTCGCCGATGTCGACGGAGCTGGTCACCCGGTCGTCCGGCACGACGGCCCGCAGGGCCTCGACCATCTCGGCAACGGCTGCCGGATCGAGCTCGTCGCCGCTCACCAGGAACCTCCGCCGTCGTTCTTCTTCTCGGTCGGCTTGGACGCTGTTGGCCGCTCCGACCGGCGCTGCTTCTTCAACCCGAGGCGTTGGGCTCCGTCGCCGGTCGGTTCGTCCGCCGACGACCCGCCGGTCGTATCGTCGTCGTTGTTGTCGCTGCCTCGGTCACCCACGGCTCGCTCCCCTCGTCCGAGCGCCGACCGTAGTCGTTTGACGAGCGCGTCACCGCTCCGGGCCGGGCCGCCCCCGAAGCCCGGCACCACCGCTCCCAGGGCGGCAACGACTGCGCCCGGGCGGCGTCGTACCTCGACGGCCACCCCCCACCACACCCCTGTGCTGTAGGCGACGTCGTCGGCGATCGACACGGCCGACCGTCCGTGGATGGCCGACGCTGCCAACGCAGCGGCCGCCAGCACCCGGCCCCGGCGCCACCGCCAGGCGGCGACCACGGTGACCGGCCACCAGGGACGGATCAGCGCTCGGGCCAGCTGGAATCCGGCGAGCAGGGTGCCCCGCCCGGCCAGCCTCAGCGCCTCCGCTGCCGGGTCGGCGACGTCGAGCCGGCGGGCCAACACCCCGGTCGAGCCCGCCGCCACCGCCAGGCCGGCGAGGGGATGGCCGACGACGACCAGCCCCCAGGCGGCCGCCGACCAAGGGGACACCACGACGGGCGACAATGCGCCAGGGTGGCGTACCGCCAGCGGAGCCGCCGAAGTGCCGTAGCGGAACCGCTGCTCGGCCCAGCCGGCCAGGGTGGGACGCACCCGGTGCTTCACCCGGCTGCGGGGGTCGTAACGGGCGACCCACCCGGCATCGACCAGCCGCCAGATCAGATCAACGTCCTCCCCGTAGCGCAGACCGGCATCGAACCCACCCACCAGACGGAGCGCATCGACACGGACCAGCCACGCTGCTGAGGGCGCATAGCTCAACCGGGTGCCCGGCGTGATCGTCCCACCGTCGGCCCCGAGATCGAGCGGCGAGTGAGCCCGCTCGTAGGCCGCCAGCTTTGCCATCGGGCTCCGAGCTGTTCGACGGCCTTCGACCATGCGATCACGAATCAGCCGATCGACGCCATGGCTCACCCCGGGCATCACCCGCGGGGCGACGAGCGCGATCCTCGGCCCGGTGGACCCGGTCGATACACGATCGTCGCGAAGGTGGGCACCCGCTGTCGCCAGCCAACCGGTGGCCACCGTGGTGTCCGCGTCGAGGAACGCCACCCAGGGGGTTGTCACCGCAGCCAGGCCGATCGTGCGGGCCGCCCCGGGCCCGCCGCTGCGATCGCACCGGATCACCTCGGCACCGAACCGCTCGGCGACCCGTGCCAGGCGTTGGGGGTCGGTCGAAGCGTCGTCGACGACCAACGTCCGCATCGGCAGGGAAATGCCGTCGTGCTCTGCGGCCGGATCGACTGCGTCGCCCACAGCGACGCCGGGGGGCCGACGACGGTCGAGCATCGGGGTACAGGCGGCGAGGGAAGCGAGCAGGGCTGCGACGCCGTCGGCATCGTCGCGCACCGGCACGACGACGGTGAGCTCGCCGAGCAGGCCCCCAAGCTCGTCGGGCGACAGCGCAACCGGTGTCGCCACCAGCATTCCCCGTCGTTCCAGCCGGACCAGCAACGCACGCTCTGCGACGCTCGCCACCGGAGCACCGCCTGGCGAGGCCGCTCGGCCCAGAGCCCGATCGAGGACCGCTGCGCCGGCCTCGGCGAGGCGCATGATCGTCATCGGCGAACCGCCGATGACGACCCGCCCGCATTCCACCCGGCGCACCCCGGGGGCGAGCGCCCACTGGGGGGCCCTCAGATCAGCCATCTGTGGTCACCACAACGGAACCGGTGGGACCGGCGACGCCGACGACGCTCACGTCGCGGTCATGCCGCCGTCGACCGGAACGAGGGCGCCGGTGATGCCCGATGCGCCGGCCGAACACAGCCAGGCGACCGCATCGGCCACCTCCTCCGGTCGAAGCAGGCGATCGATCGGCTGTTGACGGCCAAAGTCCTCCGCCCGGGATAGCCCGTACACCCCGGCCGAGGCCTCAAGCATCGCCGTATCGGTCGAACCCGGCCCGACGGCGTTGGCCGTCACGTTGTCCGGGCCGAGCTCGGCGGCCAGCGACCGCACCAGCCCGGCCACGCCCGCCTTGGATGCGCTGTACGCAGCCAGCTGGGGCATGCCCCGGACGCTGGCCGCCGATGCGAGCGCCACGAACCTGCCGCTGCGAGGCTGCGGCCGTTGCAACAGCGCCGGGACGGCCGCATGGGCCAGCTTCCAGATGCCGCCCAGGTTGACGTCGACCATCAGGTCCCATGCGGCCTCCGGGGTGCGCCACTGCGGCTCGCCCCCCCAGATCACCCCCGCTGCGCCGATGGCCGCATCCAAGCCACCAAAGCGGGCCACCGCCAGCGACGTCGCTCCATCGAGCTGCCCCTGGTTGCGCACGTCGGCCTCGAACACGACGGTGTTCGGCCCGCAGTCGGCGGCCACAGCGTCGAGTTCCTCCCGGGTGCCCAACGCATAGGTGAGCAGCTTCTCGTGGCCGACCGAATCGCTCAGCACCAGCGACCATCCGTCGGTTGCCAAGCGGCGGGCGACCCCCGCTCCGATCCCCCGGGCCGCGCCGGGGATCAGGGCAACACGGGGGGGGTCGTCGGGACCGTCGGGTGTCGAAGCGGGGTGCATTCCGCTCAGGTTGGCAGCAACCGGCTCGGACGGGCCACCCACGCCGAGCGCCCTTTCAGCTTCCGAGCGTGTCGAGCAGTTCGGCGAGCGCACCGTGGGCGTCGAGCACCATGTGGGCAAAGAGCGCCGCACCCTCGCTGGCGTTGGCACCGGAGGGATCACCCAGCACGCCGTTGGGTGACACGGCCGCCACGCCGCCGGCGCGCAGCTGGGGCATCAGCTCGGTGACCGGGGAGGTGGCGCCCGCCTCCATGCGTTCGGCGCGCACCAGGTCGCCGAACAGGTGCAGGGCCAGCGACGTTTCGGTGAACCCGGCGTGTGCATCGGCCCTCGGCAACGATGGCGCCCAGGCCGCAACCCGGCGACCCTCGGCGACGAGGCGGCTCACCGCAGCGACCACCGCTGCCGCGTTTCCACCGTGGCCGTTGAGGATGAGCACGGCCACGAACGGTCCACCACCGGGCTGGGTCGCCGAACGCACGAGCTCGACCAGCATCGCCTCGGTGGTCTCCGCACCGATCGACAGCGTGCCGGCAAACCCGCCGTGCTCGCCCGACGAGCCGAAGGGCAGCGCCGGTGCCACCAGCACCTGGCCCCGCACCAGCGGGGGCGCCGGGTCGGCCGCCACCGCATGGGCGACCGCTGCCGCGATCCGGGTATCGGTGTCCAAAGGAAGGTGGGGGCCGTGCTGTTCCGTCGAGCCCAGCGGCACCAACAAAATCGGTTGCGCCGCCACCTCGCCGCTGGTCAAGCGGCCGAGTGCGACGTCGCGTCTGTCGACGGCGCCGGCAGCCTCAGCCATCGCGACGCGACGCCGGGGAGTCGGCCGGGGAGTGGGAAGAGTTCGGGTCGTCGATCACCGGCCGTTCGGCGGCGTCGACGCCGCTGGTCTCGGGTTCGGCGATCGCACCGTCGAGGTCGATGCCCTCCGGAACCGTTCCTCCGCTGGCCACCCAGGCGACGAGCAGGTGTCGTGCCGCCTCCTCGGGGGAGACGACAAGAGCCTGGGATGGCGAGGTCGACGTCGACGCCATGCCGGTGAGCTGCTCGACCCGGGCGAGCGCGTCGCAGCCGGCGGGAGGCGCCATCACCTTGGTACGCGGCGTGGGCGGGCCCACCTCGCCGACGCCCGCCGAGGGCCTGACCACCAGGTCGGGCGGGGCGGCCAGGCGCTCGACCCGCACCCGATCGGCGCCCAGCGTGCTGCCGAGGGGCGCCCGCCGCAGCCGGGCCACCGAGCCTTCGACCGACACCACCGCCGGCGGGGACACCAGCAACTCCTCGCGGCGTGCGCCATCGAGGCGACGTTGCACCCGAATGCGGGCGGGCGACGACGAACCATCGACGCCATCCGCAGCAGGCTCAGCCAACACGGCCGACACCAGCCCCAGCGCCTGGGGCAGGCCGGTCAGCGCCGCCAGTGCGGCCGGCACCGTGCCGCTGCCCCGGTCCGCCGAGTAGTCGCCGCACACGACGAGCGGATCGGCCAGCCCCGCCGACTCCATCCCCCAGGCCAGGGCCCCCGCCACGCTCAGCGAGTCCGGGTCGAGGCCATCGAGCAACACGAGCACAGCCCGGTCCGCCCCGACCGCCAGCGAGCGTTCCAGGCCGGCCACCGCATCGTCCCGTCCGGCGCTCAGTGCCACGACGCTGCGATCGAGGGCCTCGCCCAGGCTGAGCGCCAGCTCGAGCGCCGCCTCGTCGGCTGCGGAGAAGCCTCGCGCCTTGCGGTCGGCGATGGCGTCGCCGGTGAAGGGGTCGACGTCAAAGAACAGGTCGGCCCACTTCAGCGCAACGACGATCACCCCGGGGACGGGCGTTGCGTGGATCGTCGGCATCGAGGCGTCGCTCATGCTCGGTGGAACACCACCCCGTGGCCACCCTCGGGGTAGGTCCACGTGATTGCGCCCTCCTCGTTGCACACCATGTAGCAGGTGCCGCACTCGAAGCACTGCTCGTAGTTGAACAGGATGCCGCCGTCGGAGGTGGGCACGAACAGCTGAGCGGGACAGGCGATCAGGCACCCCCGCACCGAGCAGTCACGACAGATTTCGGAGTCGACCGTGATGTGGGCGCGCTCTTGGTCGATGCGAAACTCGGTGTTGGCCATCAGCGACTCGAAGTTGAGCTCGCGACTGACGATGGTGGGCGCGGTCATCGATACCTCACGATCATGAGCGTGTCCTCCGGCGGTCGGTCGTCCGAAAGTCGGTCATCCAAACGTCCTCAGGGCGGCGAGGCCGTCGCGGGCCAGGTCGGCCACCTTCAGGCCGCTGCGCCGCACCTCGTCGAAGATGATCTCGTGCATCTGCGGCTTGGGCCTGGGGTTGTCCACCCGAAACACCCGCTCGACCGTGTTACAGATCAGCTGCGGGTAGTGCTGCTGCATCCGCTCGCTCATCACCAGGTGCGGCGCCTGGCGCAGCCGTCGGTGGTCCGACAGGACGAAGCTGCGCTCCAGGCGATCGACGTAGCTGGCCAGGCCCTCGGCCGAGGTGTCACTCGAATCCAACGCCACCGCGGCGGCCCTGCCGGCGGCCGCCCCGGCGCCGATGGCAAAGTTGACCCCCTCCAGCCAGATGCCCGACGCCAGACACATGGCGGCGGCGTCGCCACAGACCACCATGCCGTCGGTGACCAGCTCGGGCATCATGTCGTAGCCCGCTTCGGGGATGACGTGGGCGGAGAACTCGCTGACCTCACCGCCGTCGATCAGCGGCGCTATCGCCGGGTGGGCCTTCAGCTCGGCGAGCAGTTCCTCCGGGCGGCGACCGCCGGCGGCGAGGGCGGGCAGCGACAGCACCAGCCCCACCGCCACCGAATCGAGGTTGGTGTAGACAAACCCGCCGCCCGGCACGTCACCGGTGGCGCCGATGATCTCGATGTCGGTTCCGTGGCGACCCCGCACCCCGAAGCGATCCTCGATCACCGTGCGGGGAAGGCTCACCACCTCCTTAACACCCACCGTGAAGTTGGCCGCCTCGCCGTGCGGGTACATGCCCGCTTCCTTGGCCAGGAAGGAGTTGACCCCGTCGGCGGCGATCACGACGTCGGCGTACAGGTCGCCGTCGGGGCGGTCGGTGCGCACGCCGATCACCTTGCCCCGGCTCGCCGGGCCACCCGGACCCGCTCCGCGCCGGCTGCCGGCGCCGGGCGGCCCGGCACCGCGCGGCCCGTCCGACCCACCGGGCTCATCGGCCGGACCGTTCGGGTCGTCGCCCTCGAAGATCAGGCCGGTGGCGGTGGTCGAGCAGGCCAGCTGTGCGCCTGCGTCGGTGGCCTTGCTCGCCAGCCAGGAGTCGAAATCGGGCCTGAAGGCGGTCGCACCGTTGTAGGGCGGCTTGCCCCAGGCCTCGGACCGGAAGTCGACGGTCATCGCCTGGGTCTCGGTCAGCACCATCGTCTGGCGGCGCGTCACCCACCGCTGGATCGGCATCTCGTCGGTCCAGTTGGGCACCAGGTCGTCGAGGATGCGGCCGTAGATCACCCCGCCGTACATGTTCTTCGACCCGGGAAACGGCCCCCGTTCTAACAGCACGACCGAACGGCCCGCACGGGCCAGCTCCAACGCTGCCGCCGATCCAGCCGGCCCGGCGCCGACCACCACGGCGTCCACTCGGTTGACCCCAGGGGGCACGGCGTCTGGGTTGTGCTCGGACGTCGCCACGACCCGAAGAGTACAGCGGACGCCCAGCCGGTCGGATTCCGCCCAGGCTTGCCGCTTGACCAGCCGGTCAAGTAATCAGTGGGCAGCGCCGACATCACACCTGGGGGAGACATGTCCGTGAGCACAATCCAGCCCACTCTGGAGGAGTTCCGCGACGAGGCGGTCGCGTTCCTCGATGCCAACTGCGAGAAGTTGCCGACCGCCACCGGGTTCGTGTGGGGCGAGGGCGACGACGACGTCGCCTTGTTCGAAGAGCTCGACCCGGAGACGGAGGCCCGACAGCTCGCCGAGGGCAAAGCTTGGCTGGGCACCCGCAACGCCGCAGGGCTGTCGTGGATCACCGGACCGACCGAGCTGGGCGGTCGCGGCCTGCCACGGGCCTACGACGTCGCCTACCGCACCCTCGAGGCCGGCTACCGGACGCCCAACATGTCGTTCTTCGGCATCGGCTTCGGCATGGTGGCGCCGACGATCCTCGCCCACGCCAGCGAGCCGGTGAAGGCCCGGGTGCTGCCGGGGATGTACCGGGGCGACCTGGTCGGTTGCCAGCTGTTCAGCGAGCCGGGCGCAGGCTCCGACCTGGCCGGTCTGCAGATGCGCGCCGAACGCGACGGCGACGAGTGGATTCTGAACGGTCAGAAGGTGTGGACCTCGGGCGCCCACTACTGCGACGTCGGCGAGGTGATCTGTCGCACCGACCCCGACCTGCCCAAGCACCGCGGCCTCAC
>NZ_DAOLGP010000008.1:96673-131151 GCF_035329545.1 Candidatus Neomicrothrix sp. | reverse complement strand
TCTCTGAGGGAGACAGCAAGGCGACGATGGAGATCGTCTACCGCTGGGCCTTCGAACCAAATCCGCCCGGGTTCACCGCCAAGGGCTCGTACTACCTCGAAGAGGTCTTCACCCGACTGGCGGCGAAGAAGACCTCGTCATCGGATCACTACCAGGCGCTGTTCGACCGGTTCCCCACCCAACAGCTCCGTGAGCTTCGAGAGCTACGGAACGCCTTCGCACCGGCTCGCAGTACCTCCGCTGACCTTCAGGACAAGTGGGACGGGGTTTCCTACGAGCTCGCCAAACTCGCCCCGGCTGCAGCTGCCGTCACGACCACACTTCCGCTCTCGAGCGATCAGAAGCGGGTGTTCGGATGGCTCCAGACCAACGCCACGACCGTCGCCGCCGCTGAAGCCAAGTTCTTGGTCGACCGGAGGGCCATCGCCGGCGCCATCGCCTGGGAGGCGCTCGAGAACCCGCGGAGCCTGACACCGTCGTCGGTCGGACTCGGCAAGATCCACATCCGCAACGTGCTGAACTCCGGCCCCTTCGTCACCGAATTCGCCGAGGCGGGCGGCTACCTGCCAAGCCAATCCGATGGCGATCGCAAGAAGCTGCTGGCCACCACCAGCGGAGCCATCGGCTACATCGCCGCGATCATGCAGCAAGCGGCGGACATCGCCTTCGAGGAAGGCGGGTACGAGATCTCGAAGGACCCGCCGATCCTCTGCAACTACTACCAGAGCCCGTTCTGGAAGACATGGCGGACTCGGATCGCCGGTAAGGCCGTCGGGGACAAGCTGGGCGACGGCGAGTCGATGGGCCGGTGGGTCAGGGTCCATCTGCAGTTTCTCGAAGCGGCAGTCGGTGCGCCGTCATTCGCTCAGTCACACCCGAAGCCGCCGAAGGCGTTCAAGTCGGCGGCGAGTGAGTCGTCGGAAATGCTCACCGGCCCTGACCATGTGCGTGCCGTCGCCGGCCCGGCCCTCCCACTCCCCGCCGACACGCGAGCGCTCATGGAGCGGCAGTTCGGACGTGACCTGTCCGACGTCCGGCTCCACACCGATTCCGATGCCGCGGCGGTGGCCCGATCTCTCGGCGCCCACGCGTACACCGTCGGTGCCGACATCGTGTTCGGAAGCGGCAAGTTCCGTCCCGACGTGACGGATGGGCAACGACTCATCGCCCACGAGCTCACCCACGTCCTCCAGCAGCGAGGTGGCACAACACCTAAGCCTGGATCCACCGTCTTGGTCGGTGCGGACAGGGCTGTAGATACGCAGAAAGTGCCTTCCTGTATGGGAGAATGACGGTGTTCAAAGCCAGCCGTTCCCCAGATCAGAAAGACACTTTCTGTGAGCACATCTTGTCATAGTTCTGACCGCGTCGAGGTGGTCTTCGACCATCAGAACCTGGTGTCCGATTCGGGTCTGTTGTTGATGTCGACGCTGGCACGTCGCCTCGGCCTTCCTGGTCTGGTCGCCAGGTGGGTTCACACCGGTGCTGCGAACCCTGCGGTCAAGGTGATGTCCGTGGTGATGGGCATGATCGCCGGCGCAACGAACATCGACTCGATGGACCGGCTCCGGTCCGGATCAACATCCAAGGTGTTGGGGTTCAGACCGTTGGCACCGTCGACGCTCGGGACGTTCCTCCGGACGTTCACGTTCGGCCATGTCCGCCAGCTCGACGCGGTGGTCAGCCGCCTGTTGGCCAACGCCTGGGCTGCTGGCGCCGGGCCTGCTGAGGGTGAGGAGCTGGTGGTTGATCTCGACTCGACCGTTGCCGAGGTGTACGGCAAAACCAAGCAGGGTGCCTCGTATGGTTACACCGGCGTGTCGGGCTATCACCCGCTGATCGCCACCCGGGCCGGCACCGGCGAGATTCTGGGATCGCGGATGCGAAAAGGCGCAGCCGGGTCGTCCCGCGGGGTCCTGCGGTTCATCGGTGAGCTGCTCGCCACGATCGGCCGGGCCGGGGTGACAGGCCAGGTCACGGTCCGCGCCGATTCGGCGTTCTGGTCCTGGAAACTGATCGACAAACTCAACAAGGCCGGTGTTGGCTGGTCGATCACCGTCCGCCTGGTCACCAAAGTGACCGACACGATCGCTGCGATCCCAGAAGAGAACTGGCAAACAATCGGCTACACCCGTGGCGGGCACGCCCAGGTCGCCGAAACGAGCTACACCACCGGGACAGGCAAACGCACCCGGACCGTCCGGCTGGTTGTTCGCCGCACCCGGCTTGCTGACACCGCCCAGGCTGCGATGTGGCCAACCTGGCGCCACCACGCGTTCATCTGCAACAACACCCTCACCACTGTTGAGGCCGACCGGTTCCACCGCAACCACGCTGTGGTCGAACTCGCCATACGCGAGCTCAAAGACAACGGGCTCGAACACTGCCCGTCGGGCAGCTTCGCAGCCAACGGCGCCTGGCTCGCCTGCGCGGTGCTCGCCCACAACCTGTGCCGCTGGGCGGGCATCATCGCCCTCGACGGCCCGATCCGCACCGCCAGAACTATCCGGAACCGGCTCATCGCTCTCGCTGGTGTCCTTGTGAACCGGTCCGGCACCCCCACCCTCCGGCTCCCCACCGACTGGCCATGGACCCACCAATTCGCCTCTGCGCTCACCACGATCCGGGCGCTCCCCAACGCTGCGTCCCCCTGAACCACAGGCCCGTGGGACAGCGCCCCACACACCGAACACCAGACGCTGACACGTCCAGCCGACACCACGACCCTCTGCTCCAACGCGCCCCAACACCAGGCCCGCGGCCCCCAACCCGGCCAGACGACGCCACCCAAACCGAACGATACTCAGCTCAGGCCGGCAAGAACCCGATCGGTGGATTCAGGCTAAGAACGCAAGAATGAGCTCCCCCTCGGACGACTCCGAGGTCGAGGCTCGGGCGATGGCCGACCGTCAGGTCAGCGGCGGGGCCGTTCCGAGCATCGACGGTCGATCGGTGGCAATCGCACGAGACGAACTCGACGGCGGCCTCCCCATCGCCGGAGTCCCCGAACCCGCACGCGCCGATGCCCTCGATAGTGGCGTACCCGAGGATCACTCGACCGAATTGACGAACCATGGAGCCCAGCCCCCGGCAGCGATGGCCGACCACAAGCCAATATCGAGGCCGCTCGTCATCGAACCCCCCACGACTCAACCCTCGACGATGACCGGTAGCGAGGCGGGTGGGGGGCCGTCTGACGCGGTCGTTCGGTCGGCGGCGGTATGCCCATGGCCGACCTTGCTGCAGCCGATCGGGTTATCGTGCCCCTCGCCGAGTGCTGCCGGCCTGATGCTCGCGACCACGGTCAAGGTCGCTCCGCCGCTCCCTGAATTCAAGCCCGCTCCATTCGGAGACGACACAGCGATGGCTACCTTCGTTGCCACGCTGGCGAGAACGCACGCCGCCCGAACCGTCGCCGTCGAGGTCGAAAGTCGGTATCAAGCGGCCCGGAAATCCGCCGCTATCGAGGCTGACCAGGCGGGGAAGGCCGACCGCGACGCGTCCATCACCGAGGCCGAGGCCAACGCCCGCCATGCGAACAGCGATCCGAAACGGCTGGGCTTGGAGGTGGCACGAGCCCGCGCTGCCGCCGGACGGGACGCGGGGACCCGGGCACGTGCCACCAAGACCGCCGCGCTCGCAACGGTCACGCACCCAAATCTGACCGTCGTGGCGACGGAGCTCGCCACCGCCAAACTCTCTCAACTCGAGTCGGATCTCCGCCACATGATGGCAGAAGGCATCGTTGAACAGGTGAAACCGTTGCAGGACTCTGCCAGAGTCAAACTGGACAAGCTCCGAATGGCGAAGCGCGCACAGTTGTCGGCCCGTCCGAAGGTCGCTCGCGACCACACCGCCCCGCCACCTCGGAGCAAGGATGAGGTCGATGCCGACCTCGACGCCTACATGCAGGAACGATGGTGTGAAGAGGAGGCGGCGATGTGGACACGCTTCGAAAAGCTAAAGTACGCTTGGGCGGTTGGACGGAGGGAGGAGCTCGACTTCAAAACGCTCAAACCCAAGCTGATACCACTGCGGCAGGACTTCGTAGCACCCCGTGACACCCCGCCATCTGACCTGGTGGCGGTCCCCCTCGAGCTTGCGACGAACGCCACACAACCTGGAGTGGCCCCAGAGGTCGTCGGTTTCCTTCGGGAGGTTCAAGGTGCCTTCCCATCGTTCACGGCCACCAATTATGCCGGACACGGGAGCGGCGGGTTCACTGCGAAGGCTCCCGGTGATGAGAAAGCCCACTCGATGGGATTTTCAGTCGATCTGATGCTCTCGGCGCCGAAGGGTGAGACCGATTCTCGAGGGTTCTACCAGCGAGACAACGCAGTCGAGTTCCTTCTCGCCTTGTCCAAGGCCGCAGATGCCGCCGGTGCTGAGTGGCGGGTTCTGTACAACGACTTCTGCGTAGCGGAGGAGGTCAACCATACTCTAGGCGTTGAACGAATCAACTTCATGGGTAGCTTCGACAAGAGCGGCAAGATCAACTGGCACGGTCCCGGTCCGCTCATCCTGCACTTTCACCTCGATATCGCACCCACGAAGGCGCTTTCCAACGACCACCGCTGAGCAGGCGACGGGTCCCGACTAGCCAGCGAACGTGTACTGGACCGCTCGCAGGCCCGGCCGACGCAGCCCGACGACGCGGGCACTCAACGACTCCAACGCCGAGACCCCCCAGTTCACGGCAGCACGGCGGCGCAGAGATGCACCCGCCGAAGGGCTACGGGCCGGTTGCCGACCGGGGCCGAACCCTCAAATCACGGAGGAGTCGACGCTGCCCTTCAAGCTTACCTGCAGGAATGTTGCTGTGAAGGGAGACGGCGATGTGGGCGCTCTCCGAACGCAATAGGTACCACCCTGGCGATCGAGCGGACAGAGGAGCTCAACTTCGACACCCTCATACCCAAGACAAACGCGATAGCTGAAGGCTTCGTAGCCCCCGGGGACGAGCCCACGGCCGACCTTTTGACGGGCTCCCTGAGCCCGCGAAAGTCGTCAGGCAACCGGGAGTGGCGCCGGAGGTCCTCGGCTTCCTCCGAGGAGTCCAACGCTCGTACCCATCGTTCAAGGCCGACAATTCTGCAAGCGCAGAAGCTAGCTTTCACCGCCAGGGCAGCCGCGAGGCAAATGCTCACTCGATGGGAATTTCGGTCGACCTGACACTCGCGACGCCGAAGACACCATCGATAATCGGGGGTTGTGCCAGCGGAACGACGCGGTCGAGTTCCGGCTCGTCCTATTCAAGGCCACTGACGCCACCGATGCGCAGTGGTGGGTGCTGTACAACGCGACTTCTCGTTGGCGGAGGAGATCAATCGCACGCTGGGCTTCCGATGCATCGGGTTCCAAGACAGCCTCGACAAGGGCGGGCAGATCAACTGGCACGGTCCCGGTCCGCTCATGTTGCACCTTCACCTCGATATCGCGCCCACACAGAGCGGCTCGCCACCGACCACCGCCGAGCCAGCGCACGGCGGAGGCTCAGCCGGCGAACCTGTGCTGGACCGTGCGCCGGCCCGGACGATGCAGCCCGGCGACCCGGGCCCACAACGACTCCGACGCCGGGACGCCGAGCTCCCGGCGAAGCACGTCGTCGCAGATCTGCACCTGTCGCAGGGCCTCAGACCGGTTGCCGACCGCAAGATGAGCATCGACGAGCAGTCGGTGTGCGCTCTCGCGGAGCGGCTCGGTGCGCAGCACCGCCATACCAACATCGATCGCCTGCGCCGCCCGCCCCGTTTCGATAAGCATCGACGCCAGTGCTTCGAGCGCGCTCAATCGGAGTTGCCGCACCCGCTCCCGCTCGACGATCACCCAGTCCTCATACCAGTCGGGCAGGAGCTCCCGCTCGAGCAGTTGGATCTGGGACGTGGGGTCGACCGCCGGGACCGCGATGCCATGGATGACGGCCCGTGCGACCTCGATCGAGGAACGGACGTCGACCTCGACGCCGTCTCCGAGGCCGATCATCCCGCCATCACACCCCAAGAGCATGATGTCGTTCTGGTGTAGTCGCCACAGCGAAGAACGCAGGTTTGCCGCTGCTCGGGCGTCGCCCTTGTCAAGCCAAAGCGACCCGGCGACGAACCCACGACGCACAGGTGCCGACTGCAAAGCGACGAATGCCACGACTCGCTGGATTCCGTCCGGAAGTACTACCGGCAGATCGTCGACCACGAGACGGAACCCTCCAAGCAAGTTCAGCTGGATCCGCTTCGAATTCGCCGATGCTTCGTCCATTGTGCCGACTCCTCGCGCGTGCGCTCCGATCGCCGAGCACAGGGGCAAACCTATCGACCGACCGTCACCGTTGCGTCACGGATTCGAGCGGGCAGCTTCGACCTACTCTTAGAGCCAATCGACGACGGCACGCACCATCGATCTCAAGCCTTGATACAGCACAGGGACATCGACGACGCCGGCTACATCAATCACGGCCAATGACACACTGCAACGGGCTCGTCCGGCCAAACGAGCACTGGAGTCATCCGAGGACGTCCCGACCAACCCTGGTTGACAGCGATGGCGACGACTCGGTGACACCTGCGGGTGCATCATCGGCACGTGGAATCACTCGCCATCGGATCCGACTTGAAACACGGCGGGCGAGCGGTCGATGCTTCGTCGCCCACTGGGGCGTCGCGGCGGCCCGCGCACCGACACGAACTCCCCGCCTGGGCGGGGCGTCGTGGACACAGCTCGCCACCGCCCATCATCATCGGACCCCGCTGCGACGCTGCCGAACGCGAGGCCGATGCGATCGCCCCACGGCTCACGGGCCCCAATACCGGCTCTACGAGGCAGCCCACACGACACGGATGCGAATCCGGCGCCACCGGCACCTACGCAATGCGCTGCCCGGACCGGATCCAGCCAAAATCGGACGACAGCACCAGCACGAGCAGTACCACCGTTCCGCCCATCGTCTACGACATCCTCGCACGGCCCGGCCGCAAGCTCGATGCAATGTCTAGAGAACTCTTCGAACCACGCCTCGGCGTCGACCTATCGACAGTGCGGGTCCACGACGACCAGGCCGCCGCAGCATCAGCCCGAGCCGTGGGCGCTCAAGCGTGGACTGTCGGCAACCACATTGCGTTCGCCAACTCCATCCACGCCAGGGGCGTCAACGTTGTACTCGCCCATGAAGTCGTGCATGTCGCCCAACGTAGCCAGCGCCCGGTTGGCCGACGCGTGATGCGCCGGCAGACCGCGACCACCGTCGATTCGGACGGCACCACGACCACATGGCCCGATACGTTGATCGTTGCGATCCCTCCGGCATCGCTGAGGTGGGCCATCGGCTCGCAGGACTACTACTTGAAGCGACAAGGCGACTTCTTCCGACGCGCCGAACGTGGTGAGCGGCCGCCGGACTACTACCTGTCCTATGGCTATAAGTACGCCCACCGGTTCCGTGACATTCTCCGGCCGGCGTTGAGTCCCGATGGTCAGGCGTGGGTCGACCGGTGCCTCCGGGCGTTGCAGGTGGCGATTGAAGATCGACGCGATGCGAGCCCGTGGAGGTTCGCCGAGCTCGAAGGAAACAACGACGTTTTTCGCGCCTTCGCTTACGATACCCACGCTCAGGCATACCTCGTGTCGGGGGTGTGCGAACTGGGCATCGTCGACGAGCTGAAGATCCTCTCTACCCCTGACCTGTCCGACATTTTCACCCGGGGCGGCAGCGCGCAGGTCAAAGAAGCGCTGGGGCTTTGCGTCGGACGTTGGTGGAGCCGCTCGCCTAGGCCCGGTTCTGGGCCGAGGCCCTGCGCTACGAGGTGGAGGACACCAACACCACCGACCTGATCAACCGGGTGCTCGACGCCGGCCTGGCCACACGAGACCTCATCCACGAGGACAACGGACGTCTCTACTGGAAGGACCTCGTCGCCGCAGGCGACCCCGGGAATGCCGGGCCGCGCCTGCTGTTTCAACGCAAACCCAAGGCCAAGACCGACAAGACCCGGCTGCACCTCGGCCTCAACGTCGGCAACGACCGCAGGGACGACGAGGTGGAACGGCTCCGGCAACTCGGTGCCGAGGTCCTGTACGAGATCGACGAGCCCGGGGGTCATCACGTGACGATGGCCGACCCCGAGGGCAACGAGTTCCGCGTTCAGTAGCGCTGTTCGAGAGCCCTCCATCGCGAGCGTGTACCCGGGGGGCAATCGCCGGTGCGATAAACACGACTGAACGGATCCGCAGGGTCGGGGGGCGCATGGGCAGGACCGGCACGACCAACTGGGGCACGTTGTATGTCACCGGCGGGGGCAGCGGTATCGGCCGCCATCTGGCCAGGCTGCTGGCGGCACGGGGATCGGCGGTAGCGGTCTTCGACCGCAGCGTCCCGGCCGACGTGCGCAGCGAGATCAAGGCGGCACGGAGCGACGTCGGCCAACCGGTGCACACCACCGAAGTGGACGTGTGCGACGCCGCCGCGCTGGCTGCGGCGGTCGCCGAGGCGGCGACCGCCATCGGCCCGCCACGGCTGGCGATCAACAGCGCCGGGGTGAGCATCAACGACCGCTTCGCCGAGGCGCGGCGGGAGGACTTTGAGCGCACCGTGGCGGTCAACCTGTTCGGCAGCCGCAACTTTGCCGCAGCCGTGCTTCCCCACATGGGCACGGGCTCCCGGCTGGGGCTGATCGCATCCCTGGCCGGCATCACCGGCGGTTACACCTACGCCGGGTACGCCGCCTCCAAGGCGGGCGTGATCGGCCTGGCCCGGGTGCTGCGCCTGGAGTACGCGCCCGAGGGCATCGGCGTGTCGGTGATCTGCCCGCCGGAGATCATGACGCCGATGGTGCGCCAGTACGACACCACGATGCATCCCGCTACCCGAGCGCTGAAGGACGTCGCCGGCACGCTGCCGCTCGACGAGGCATGCCGGGAGATGCTCGAAAAGCTCGGTAGGGACCAGTTCACCATCATCCCCGGGACCAAGGCACGCCGCGCTGCCCTCATGACCCGGCTGCTGCCCGAACGGGTGTCCACCGCGGTTGCCGACCGCATCGTCGCCAAAGCGCTGAAGGGTGCACGGTGAAAGCACCAATCACCGTTGCCCCTGGCCCTTTGGCCCCGCGTCGTCCATCCTCTCATGATGGCCGATGACCAAACGATGATGACCGTGGGCGAGCTGATGGCGAAGTGCCTCCAAGCCGAGGGGGTGAAGTTCATGTGCGGCATCGTCGACGGTGCGCACATCCCGCTCGTCTCCCACCTGGGCGACTACGGCATCGAGTACCTGAACACGCACCACGAGGAAGCGGCCACCCACATCGCCGAGGCCCACGCCCGCATCAGCCACAGGCCGACGGTGGTCATCGGCAACCCGGGGCCGGGCGGAGCCAACATGCTGGCCGGGCTCACCAGCGCCCACGGCGAGGGGCACCCGGTGGTGGCCATTGCGTGCACCCGGCGCAGCGCCACCACCCAGCCCGAACGGGCCGGCGCCTGGCAGGCGACCGACCTGGTGGACATGGCCAAGCCGATCACCAAGTACTCGGCGCTGATCGCGCGGGCCGACCGGGTACCCGAACTGATCCGGGCGGCCTTTCGCGCCGCCACCACCGGCCGCCATGGCCCGGCGTTTCTGGCCATCCCCGACGAACTGCTGGCCGAGGAGATCGACACCTCGACCCTGCGCATCACCCCGGCAGCCCGCAACCGGATGATCAGCATGGGCGCCGGCGACCCGGCCGCCATCGAGCGGGCGGCGGACGCGCTGGCCAACGCCGAGCGCCCCTTTCTCTATGCGGGCAAGGGCGTGGCCTGGGCGGGGGCGGCGGACGAGTTCGTGGCGCTGGGCGACCACCTCGCCGCCGCCATGTCCACCAGCCTGGGTGCACGCGGCGTGGTGCCCGAGGATCACCCCCACTACTTCCACATCTTTGACATGGCCACCACCACTGCCGTGCGCAGCGACGCCGACGTGGTGCTGGTGGTGGGCGCCCGCCTGGGCGAGTACGACGGCTGGGGCATGCCCCCGGCCTGGGGCGACCCCGACGCCCAGCACACGATCCAGATCGACTGCGACCCGATGTCGATGGGCCTCAACCGACCGATTGACGAGGCGGTCGTCGCCGACGCCAAGGCCGCGCTGACCGCGCTGGGCGAGGCGGTGCGGGCCCGCTGCGAACCGCGCTCCGAGCTGGTCGATGCCGAGCGCTACGCCACCATGAACGCCGAGACCGTCAACAACGCGGTGCCGTTCGTGATGGCCGAGGGCGCCGACGGCGTCAACCCGGGCCAGATGGTGATGGCCGCCCGCGAGTTCTTCGCCCGCGACGCCATCTGCGTGGTCGACGGCGGCAACACCACCCTGTGGGCGGTGGCACTCAACCCCATCTTCGAACCCGACTCGTTTCTGTACTCGGTGAAGATGGGCTACCTGGGCACCGGCCTACCCTTCGCCATCGGTGCGCAACTGGCCGCCCCCGAACGACGGGTCTACCTGTTCAGCGGCGACGGTGCCTTCGGGTTCAACCCGATGGAGGTGGAGACGGCGGTTCGAGCGGGCGCGCCGGTGATCACCATCGTGGCGGTGGACAGCGGCTGGGGCATGGAACGGGCGGCACACCGGTTTAAGGGCATCGACGAGGCCCGCTACCAGGGCACCGACATCTCGCCCGAGGTGCGCTACGACCTGATGGCCGAGGCGATGGGCGCCCACGGCGCCTACGTCACGGCGATGGACCAGTTCGTCCCGGCCCTCGAGGCCGCAGTGGCATCTGGCAAGCCGGCGGTGATCCACGTGCGGGTCGACGGCGAGCTGAACACCAACGCCATCGGCTACGAGCAGTTCCAGTACAGCAGGACGCTGTGACCGAACTTGCCTCCCTCGACGGGCGCCAGGTGTTCATCACCGGCGCCAACGGCTTCGTGGGCCGGGCGCTGGCCGACCGCTGCCGAAGCCTGGGCGCCGACGTGATGGGCCTGGACACGGTTGCCGCACTGGACCGTGGCGTGGTGGCGGGTGATATCACCGATCCGGCACCGTGGCAGGGGCTGCTGCACGGCTGCGACCTGATGATCCACACCGCTGCGGTGATGACCAACAACGTCGACCCCGCCGTGGCGTGGTCGGTCAACGTGGTCGGCACCCGCCGGGTGATCGAGGCCGCCGCCGACGCCGGGGTCGGCCGGTTCGTGCACCTGTCCTCCATGGGCGTCGCCCGGTTCGCCCAGACCCAAACCGAGGCGGTGCGGCGATTCAACCCCGACGCACCCCTGGACGAACGTTGGCCGCTGATGCCGACCGGCAACCCGTACACCGACACCAAGATCGCCGGGGAGCATGTGGTGCTGGCCGCCCATGCCGCCGGAGAGGTGGCCGCCACGATCATCCGTCCGGCCGACGTCTACGGGCCGGGCTGTCGGCCCTGGGTGCTGGAGCCGCTGGCCGCCATTCGAGCCGGCCGATTCCTGCTGCCCAACCACGGCCGGGGACTGTTCACCGCGATCTACGTGGACGATCTGGTCGACGGCATCCTGGCCGCAGCCACCACCGAGGTGGCCGCAGGCCACATCATCCACCTGGGCGGCGAGCAGCCGGTCACCACCGCCGAGTACTTCGGCCACTTCTACCGAATGCTGGGGTTGGAGGGCCCGCCCCGCAGCTACTCCACCCGCACCGCCATCGCCGTCGCCGAAGCGGCCCGGCGCAGCTACCAGTTGGCGCACAAACCCACCGAGTTGGGCCGGGGAGTCATGGAGATGCTCAACAAGTCGCGCGCCGTGTCCAACGCAAAGGCCCTCGAACTGCTGGGCTGGGAGCCGCAGGTGAGCCTGGACGAAGGCATGGCCCGCACCGAGGAGTGGTTGCGGGCCAACGGGCACCTCGGCGACCCCACCAGGTGACCCAACGGGTGGGGATCCCTTGAGGCCGCGCACGTCGGAGGGCCCTCAGCGCCAGCAAACCCAGGTCCTACACTCTGCCCCGTGTCCTCCGCCCACATCCCCGGCCCCGACGAGACGTTGACGGCGACGTTCGGCACGACTGCCCGCGGTCACGTGTCCAGTCGTGCCGGGTGGGTACGTGGCTGACGGCGCCAACCGAGCCGAGGACGACGAGGTGCGCCCGCCCTGGCGGCGGCTGCCCATGCCGGTCGCGGTGGTCGTAGCCGGCCTGCTGTTGGCGCTGGTCGTCTGGGGTCCGCTGGTGCTGGGCGGCGGCGGTCGGTTGCTCGACGAGGGCGATGCCAAGTTCGAGGCGTGGAACGTCGACTGGGTGCAGCACGCGCTGACCTCGAGCGACTCGCTGTTCGACGCCAACATCTTCCACCCCACGCCCGACACGCTCGCCTACTCCGACACCCGCATTGCGCCGGCGGTGGCGACACTGCCGGTGCGGTGGTTGGGCGCCTCCCCCACCACCGTGTTGAACGTCGCCTTGTACCTGGGCGTGGTGGGCAACTTCGTCGCCGCCTGGTGGGCCGGCTGGACGCTGCGCCGAACGCACCTGGCCGGCGCGGTCGTCGGGGTGGTGTACGCCTTTGGTCCGCTGCCGTCGTTCTTCATGCTGCACGTCCACATGACCTGGCGCATGAGCCTGCCACTGGCCATCGTCGGCATCTGGCGCATCGCCAACCGGACGGCCGAGGACCCAGCGGATGACGAAGAGCAGGACACGCCGGATCGGGCCGACTGGTTGGCGTGGGGAGCGTTGGCGACAGCATCGCTGCTGGCGCTGGGAACCTCGATCTACCAGGCCGGCTTTCTCGCCCTCGGCGTGCTCGTTGCGCTGATCGTGCGGTGGCGTGATCTGACGCCACGCCGGGTGGGCGAAATCGTCGCCGCGCTGGCGGTCGGCGCACTGCCGTGTGTGCCGATCGTCCTCGCTCACCTGCGGGTGCTCAACTCCGGTGAGGTGGCCAGCTACGGGCTGGCCGCCGTGGCCAACCTGTCAGCCCAGGTGGGACTGGTCGACCGACGGGTGCTGCTGTGGCGCGGCTGGCTGGGCCCCAGTACCCCGGCCGAACGGCTGTTGCTGCCCACCTTTCCGGGCGTTGCCCCGCTGATCGGCGCGGCGACCGGCTGGTTCGCCGCCGGGCGGGACCACCGTCACCAACGAACGCTGGGGCTGAGCCTGCTCGTGCTCGGCGCCGTGTTGGGCTTCGGGCTGAGCGACACCGGCTGGCGGCGCTTCACCCCGATGCGCCTGCTGTTCGAAATGCCCGGCTTCAACGCCATCCGCGGTGCCGGCCGCTACTGGACCCTCGCCCTGTTCGGGCTGGCCATCCTGTGTGCGAGCGCCGTCGTGTGGCTCGACCGAACCCTGCGCGATCGAGGTACCGGGTCGCTGATGCGCGTCGGAGTGGCCGGTGTGCTGTTGGCGCTGCCGATCGTCGAGGGCTGGCCCGACCTGTCCGATCTGCCCACGGCGACGGTGACGCCGCTCGACCAGCGACTGGAGGCCGGCTCGGGCGCAATCGCCTACCTACCCCTCAACATCGCCGAGGACGGCATCGACTTCATCTCGCCGGCGGAGATCTCGGCGGTGTTCCGCTCGACCGCCCATCACCGGCCGATCCTCAACGGCTATTCGGGCACCTTCCCGCAGTCGTTCCTCGACATCTCCAACGAACTGAAAGCGCTGCCCGACCCCGAGGCGATCGCCGAGCTGAAGCGGCTCGACGTGACCGACGTGGTCGTCACCCCCGCCGTCGCCGGCACACCGTGGCAAGCGTTGCTCGATCCGGCCCAGGCCGACCCGTTGCAGCTGGTGGGCCAGGAACCCAACGGCGACCTGCACTACCGGGTGCCCTGACCCGTCGGTCAGCAGCGCCTGAGCGCCGAGGCGTACAGCTCGTTGAGCCTGCGGTTGCCCTCGGCGGTGGGGTGGACCGAATCATGGGTGAGCGTGCTGACCGGCGGGTCATCGTTGTTGAGCGTCGCCGACGTCTCGCCGCTCCAATCAATGATCGAGATCCGTGGGTTCTCCTCTGCCAGCCGGTCAAAGGCAGCGTTGAACCGCTCGGCGGCGTCGGTGGTCACCTCGCCGGTCCGACGATTGATCATGTGCTCGTTGATGTTGACGAGAAACACGCAACGGGCGGAGTCGTAGTAGCCGATCTCCTCCTTCAACGCGGCGATCGAGGTGTCGACGTCCAAGTCCTCGAGCACGTCGTTGGTGCCGATGTTGAAGATGACCTGATCGAAGTCGCGGGCCCCAACGAACTTGGCCTGGGGTTGGACGGCCTCGATGGTGAAACCGAAGTTGCCCGAGATCACCAGGTGGTATTCGTCTCCCAACTGCTCGTGCAGGTCGGTCTGGTCAAAGTCGGTGATCGAGTCGCCGATGACGGCCACCGAGTCGCCCTCGTTGGGGTTGGTGCAGCCTGCCAACCCACAGCCGAGCACGGCTACCGCCACCGCCACCGCCACCGCCACCGCCAGAGAAAATCCGCTGCGCCGCCAATCCATCGGAATTCAACCTACCGATCTTTTGGAACGCCCCTTCAGTTGCGGGTCCGTGGCGAACCGCTGCCACGGCGTCAACGGTGCACGCGTAACGACGGCAGCCGAGGAAGTAGTGTTCACCGGTCGTGCACTGACCGCAGCCACCGCCCGGTGCCGGCCAACGCGACAGGGGACCACGTGAACGACGACACCACGACCACCGGCAAGAGCGCCAAGCCGGCCAAGACCGCCAAAGCTTCGGCGGATCAGCCGACCGATGACACGGCGCAGCCGCTGAGCGATACCGAGCCCGCCGATGCCTCCCAGGATGCCGTCGTGTCCGAGGTGGACCGGCTGCGCAACGAGATCAAGCGCACAAACCGTCAGCACCGGAAGCTGGTGAAGCGAGACCGGCGCGAGGAGGACCTCAAGCCCTACCAGGTGGAGTTGCTGAAGCTGCAGAGTCACCTGGAGCACACCGACAAGCGCATGATCGTGCTGTTCGAGGGGCGCGATGCTGCCGGCAAGGGCGGCACCATCCGCCGGGTCACCCGCTACATGAACGAGAAGCATTACCGCGTGGTGGCGTTGGGTAAGCCCACCGACGATCAGCGCACCCAGTGGTACCTGCAGCGCTATGTCGCCCAATTCCCCCATGGCGGCGAGATGGTGCTCTTCGATCGCAGTTGGTACAACCGGGCGATGGTGGAGCCGGTGTTCGGCTTCTGCACCCAGAAGGAATACGACGACTTCCTGCGCGGCGTCGGGGGCTTTGAAAAGGACCTGGTGCGCCAGGGCACGGCGCTGGTGAAGCTGTACTTCTCGGTGACCAAAAAGGAACAACAGCGCCGCTTCGAACGGCGCCGCGACGACCCGCTGCGGCAATGGAAGCTGTCGGAGATCGACCTCCAGGCCCAAGAGCACTGGGACGACTTCACCACGCACAAGTACGAAATGCTGCGGCGCAGCCACACCAGCCACACGCCGTGGACGGTGATCCGCTCGGAGAACAAGCACAAGGCACGCCTCAACGCCATGAAGGTGATCCTCAACTCGGTGGACTACGACGACCGCAATCCGGATCTGGACTTTGTGCCCGACCCAAAGATCGTGCTCTCGGGTGCCCACGAGGTGGAGCTGATGGAGGCCGACCGCCTCCGTCGCGGCAAGTTTCAGGGCTGAACCCAGCCACAAGCCCCACCAGGAGCCAAGATGTCGAAAACGAATCGCATGCCCAGAGCCGACTACGACGCCGAGCTGCGTCGCCTCCAACGCGAGCTGGTGAAGCTGCAGGAATGGGTCCGCAACGAGGGGCTGCGGGTATGTGTCATCTTCGAGGGCCGCGATGCGGCCGGCAAGGGCGGCGTCATCAAGCGCATCGTCGAGCGCACCAACCCTCGGGTGGTCCAGGTGGTGGCCCTCGACAAGCCGGACGACCGCGAAGAGACGCAGTGGTACTTCCAGCGCTATGTGGAACACCTCCCTGCGGCCGGTGAGATCGTGCTGTTCGACCGCAGCTGGTACAACCGGGCCGGGGTCGAACGGGTGATGGGGTTCTGCACCGAGGCGCAGTACATCGAGTTTCTGCGCTCCTGTCCCGACTTCGAGCGCATGCTGGTGCGCTCCGGCATCATCTTGTTGAAGTACTGGTTTTCGGTGTCCGACGACGAGCAGGAGCGACGCTTCCAGAGGCGCATCGACAACGTGGAAAAGCGCTGGAAGCTCAGCCCGATGGACCTGGAGTCACGGGCCCGCTGGGTGGACTACTCCAAGGCGAAGGACACGATGTTTGCCGCCACCGACACCAAGGAGTGCCCGTGGTGGGTGGTGGACGCGGACGACAAGCGCAAGGCCCGCCTCAACAGCATCCGCCATTTGCTGGGGTCGGTGCCGTACGAGGACATCACCTCAAAGCGCCTCGAGCTGCCGCCCCGGCAGGCCGACACCTACATCCGGCCGCCGATCGACACCCAGACCTACGTGCCCGACCACTACTCCTAAGCGGGTAGAACCTCAGCCGCGCTCGGGTGGTGCCTCGACCGGGGTGGCAGGTTGGGGCGCCGGGCAGGCGCCGCCATCCGGGCGTCGCCGCCACAGCTCGAAGGCATCGCCGTAGCTGCGGTACTCACAGAACTGCTCGGCCAGCACCAGGTTGGGCTCGTTCGAGCCCGGCTCGCCGGACGTGTTGGCCTCATCCCAGTCGTCCCAGAGGTGCGAGAGGATCACCCAGTCCGCCGTGGCCAGGTCCTCGGCCAGCCCCGAGTCGGGGGCATCGGCGATGCCGGGGTCCATCTCGATGTAGCGGGTGGCGGGGTCGAGATCGCCGAACAGGTAGTACCAGTAGGCATCGCTGTAGGGCGTCTTCGACAGGTCCGAGGGCCCGACGAAGAGCCGCTCCCCCGGTTCGCTCATCCGGTCGAGATCGGCGGCCAACTGCTGTGCCGCCACGGTGAGCGGAGCGCCGCCCAACCAGAAGTTTCTGCCATCCCGCTCGATCGACCACTCGGCCGGCGGCGGCGCCCCAAGCGACTCCTCCACTCGTTCCAGGTAGGGGCGGACGGTGTAGATCGGCGCGATCACCAACAGGGCGAGCAGCACCATGACGCCGAGCACCGAGACCAGGGCGCCCCGGTAGCGGGGCCGCACCCAAGCCCGGGTGAGCTGAAACACCAGCCCCGGTACCAGCGGGATGACCACGCAGCCCACCCAGGCCAGGTGGGTGGTGTCGGCTCGCTGCACGCCTTGCGGCAGGATGCCAAGGACCAACGGGGCGATCAGCAGGGTGGTGAGGGCGCCACGGTCGCGACGCAGCACAGCCGTGTTCCATCCGGCCCGTCGACCGACGACCCATGCGGTGACGACGGCCAGCAGGGTGCCGGCCAACAGGCCAACGAACCACAGAAACACCTGCTGGGACGGCGTCGGCATGGGCAACGGCCAGCTGGGCGGCACCAACATGCCCACCCGCTGGGTAAACCCGTCAATCGAGCCCCACGATGGCGGAACCGGAAGGGCCCGCCCGGCACGCAGGTCGAACACGGGCTGGATCACCATGCCCTTGATCGCCGCACCTGGGCCGGCCAACGCCAGCTGCACGAGGATCAGCGAACCCACCCCGGCCAGAGCCGCTCCGGCCTTCCACAGCCGACGCCGGCCCTCGCCGGCGATCCACAGGGCGACGCCGGCGATCAGTGCGACCGCCAGCACCAGGTCGGGCCGCACGAGTAGCGCCGCCCCGGCGAGCGCGCCGGTGAGGACGAGCGGTCCGGTGCGGAGCGCGTGGTTCGTCGGCCCGTCGGCCGAGGTGTCGGAGGCCGAGGCGCCGACGGTCGGCTGGTCCCAGTCTGGCCGTCCGGCCACCGTCCAGCGAAGGGCGAGCACCGAGCCGACGAGCAACGCCAGCCCGCCGTTCCACGCCAGGGCGGCCAGGCCGACCGCAGTGATCGAGATCACCGCACAGGTCACTCCGGCGATCACCATCATGCGGCGACCCCACGCCCGGGCCAGCGCAGCGACACCGCCGATGATGCCGGCCAGCTGGAGGAGCCCAAACCAGCGCTCGGCGGCCAGGTTGGTGCCGAACACCTTGAACCAGGCGGCCAGCGCCCACAGGCTGCCCGGACCGTACAGGTGGAGGAAGTCGGCGTTGGGGACGTCGCCGGCGAGCACGCGCTGGGGGAAGGCCAACATGAAGCCCTCCTCCATCGGCACCCCCTGGCGACGCAGCAGCTCGCGCAGCGGCGCCAGCACCGCAGCCACGATGATCGCCACGCCGATGCCGGTGCGCCAGCCGGGATGGGCGCGCCACCAGCGCAGCGGACCGGCGCCCCAGCGCGCTGCGGCGCCGCGGCGCCGCCTGGGCGGGACGTCGGCCTCGGTCGCAGCATCGTTGCCCGACGGCTCGCCGTCGGGCCGCTCGAACCAGCCGGCCGTGTCGTGCTCGCCGGTCGTCGGGCCTTGACCGGCGTCGAGCACCCACTCCCCGCCGGGCGCATCCTCGACGCCGAGCACCCGATCGGCCAGCGGATCGTCCAGGGCACGCCCGGCCGCGGCGCGCAGCGCCGCCGAGAGTGCCACGGCGGCGAACACGATCACCGCCAGGTCCATCGGCGGCCGGAAGCGCACGTGGCCGTAGACGACGACGGTCACCGCCATCACCATCACCACCTGCGACCACAGCGGCCAGGCCCAGCGCCCACGGCGCCGCAGCATCCACCCGCCGACGGCGGCCAAGGGCAACATCGCCCACCACATCACCTGCCCCAGCTGCGTCCAGCCCAGCGGCCGCCCCTCGATCGACAGGATGCGTGCCCCCTGGGCCGGCTTGTACACCTCGAGAACCCGCCCGATGCGGGCGGCGACCACGACGGGCCAGCGGCTCTTGTGGGACATGGCGTAGTCGATGCCCTTGTCCCGCCAGAACTTCACCCGCACCGCCTCGTCGCGGGGCTCCTCCACCACCTGACGCTCGCGTTCCTGGCACGGGAACGACCAGTAGCCGATGAAGTCGCCGTAGTAGCTGTCGACGCAGTTGGCGTAGTACAGCACCTCGTCGGAGTTGGACGAGATGGTGATCGGCTGGTCGAAGGCGGTCATGTTGCGGGCCACCCAGGGCACGATCGGCAGCGTGACCGCAGCGGCGGCGATCACCAGGCGCAGGGTCCGCTCCCGCCAGGGGAACGAGACCTCGCCCTCCGCGGCCTCCGCGTCCGGACTCTCGGCGGCGGGACTCTCGGCGGCAGGGGTATCCGGGTCTGGCGAGACGGCCCGACCGCGGCCCAGCATGCCCCGCACGACGCGCAGCGACCGGGGCCCGAAGAACACCAGCGGCGCCACCAACATCGGCGCCAGGATCAGCGCCTCGCCGCGGGTGAGCACGGCGCCGGAGACCGCCAGGCCCAGCCACATCGCACCCAGGCGGCTGGGGCGGTCGCGGTAGGCGAACGCCGCCCAGACGGTGAGGGCGATGAACAGCGTGAACAGGCCCTCGGACCACAGGATGCCGTCGACGATCCAGAACTGCGGGTAGAAGGCGGCCAGCGATGCGGCGATCCAGCCGGCCCAGTTGCCGCCCATGCGCCGGGCGATCAACCCGATCACCACGACGACGCCCGTGCCGGCGAGGATCGACAGCGCCTTGTGGGCCAGGTAGGTGTCGGCGCCGAGGAACGACGAGATCGACAGGTACATCGAATACAGCGGCGGATGGATCGCCGTCGGCTCGAGCGTGCCATCCCGCACCCACCGGAACGGCTCGGAGAAGCCCCGCCCGGCGCTGAGCAGCCCGGCCTGAATGTGGTAGTAGAACGGGTCGCCGCCGTCGGGGTTGACCGTGGTGATGTGCAGGATCGAGATCATGCGCCACAGCAGCCCGGCGCCGCCGATCAGCCACATGCCACCGGCGAACACCGGCACGCTCCTGTGTACGAGCGCCCACGTCGGCCGCTGGACAAGACGCCACAGCAGCCAGGACAACAGCGCCACGATCGGCGTGACGAAGATGAGCAGGCGCCACAGCGACAGGTTGAACTGCGCGTCGGGGTTGCGGGAGGCGTAGACGGCGATGACCAGGCCGTGCCACAGGAGGATGCCGTAGGTCAGGCGAGCGGCCCGCCGCATCGCCGACGAGCCGAGCGCACGGATCCCCCACCAGGAGCCCTGGGTCCCGGCAACGACGACGCCGACCGCAACGGCCCCGATCAGGAGATAGACCAAGTGGCGGACGAACTCGTCCGTAGCGGACAACGCCTCCCCTGACGGATAGAGCCATGCCCCCGGGGCGGAGAGAATGATCAACGCCAGGATCCCCGCACGAGAGATGGAGAACCGGCGCAACTGCTTCGACGACCACTCCATCCACTGCCCGGAGGCGGAACCGGAGGCGGCGACGTCCCTGCGTTCCCAGGTGACCCGGGCGAGGGCGATCGCCATGCCGGCGGCGAAGGTGTCCAGGTGGTTGAGCAACCAAGTTTGACCCTTAACCACGGTGAGCCGCGAGACGCCTGCGCCCGCGACGTCTGGCCCGGGGATTGCCACGCCGCGGGTCACGAGCCAGGCGCGGAATGCCAGGGCAACGACCACCATTGCCGCCAGGCCCAGCCACTGGTTGCGGATGCGCTGGGCTTCGCTGTCGTTGGGCAGCCGTCGCTGCACCGCCGCAAACAGGGGCGCGAAGACGCAGAAGCTCACCCCGGTGGCCAGCGCCCAGGATGACGGGATGGGCCCGACCAACGTGTCGGCCCAATAGATATGGGTGAGCGTCAGGTACTTCGCCAGGTCGACCGCCGTCATCGGCGCAGCCCGCTCGTACACGAAGGCGGCGACGAACAGCACCACCCAGTAGGCGGGATAGATGGCGAGCAGGCGGCGCCGGGCGTAACGGTGGAGCCCAGGCAACGCCGTGCCGTCGGTCAACGCCCGGGCGAAGGGCAGGTACAGCAGGTAGCCGGCGATGACGAACAGCACCGGGATGCCGACGTCGAGGCGAGCAGCGAAACCGCCGAGGCGGTCAACGCCGGTCACCGCCACCGCCGACCCGAAGGCCACGGCGAGCACTGCCAGCAGTGCGAGGCCGGCCAGCGGGCCACGCTCGGAGTTGGAATGATCGCTGTCGAGGCGACCGCCGTCGGGGCGCTCCCCCCTCGGTAACCCGGCGTCGAGACGATCGGCGTTGGTACGCGTGTCCATGTCGGTCACGTCCCATCCGCCGACCGTCGAGCCGGCCGGCGGCGGGTCGGGCTGCGATCGGCGATGAGCAGCCCGGCGCAGACGAGCAGGGCCAGCACGCTGATCAGCAAGCCGGCGGTCAGGCCCGGCGGGCGGAAGCGCAGCTCCACCGTGCCCGGCCCGTCGATCGGCACCGCCATGTGGGAATGGTTGGCCCGAAGGATCGGGAGATTCTCGCCGTCGATCGTCGCCGACCAGCCGGGCGCCTCGTTGACCCCGACGAGCAGCCAACCGGAACCCGGTGCCTCCACGTCGACGCTCAGGCTGTTGATACCCCGCTGGTCGATGACCGCCGATGATCCACCGTCGCCGCCACCCGCAGGTGTGCGGTCGGCATCATTCTTGGCGGACTCGTTGGTGGCGGCAACATCGTCGGCTTTGAGCTCTGAATCCTTGATGGCGCCCTCGCTGGTGAGGACCGGGCCGTCCGCCGCTGAGGACGTCGCCGAGGCATCGAGCACGTCGGCGTCGCCGGGCAGCACCTCGACCCGGTCGTGCACCGACACCAGCCCCAGCGGCTGGGCACCATCGACCTCGCCGAGCTTCAACAGGTTGCCGTCCGGACCCGAATAGACCACCTCGTAGGGCCGCAGCGGGGCGAGGGCCGGATCGTTCGGGTCGATCTCGGGCACGGTCACCACCGCCGAGATCCCCTGGGAGCGGAGGGCGTCGTAGCGGGTGACGCTCAGCTCCAGGTTGGGAACGAAGGCGCCGACCAGCGGGTCGGCGAGCACCTGCTTGGTGGGAAGGCCACCGAGGTAGCGCAGCGTTTGGGCCGCCTCGAGCGGCAGCGTCGAGTCGTACCCCGACGTCGAGTCGAGCCCGAGTGCGGCCGGGTGATTGGACCGCAGGATCGACGGTCCGCCCTCGACCATGTTGGTGTTGTCCAACACGATGGGGGCCAGGCGCCCGCCCTGAGGGTTGTCGCGTTGCAGCGCGCGGGCGGCTGCGATCAGCGGGGTCTCGGGAAACCAGTCGGCATCGTCGCGGGTCTGGAACGGCGGGTTGAGGTTGCGGCCAAGCGGCACCAGCTGGGCGACGGTCAGCACGGCGATCAGCACTCCGGCGATCGGCATGACCGGCCAGCGGGCCATGCGCCCGGCGACGTTGGTTCCATCGAACCAGCCGGCCAGCGTGTCGAAGCCGATCGCTGCGGCCAGCACCGCTCCGAGGGCGAACCAGCCGGCCAGCCGCCCGTAGGGATAGAACACGTTCATGCCGGGGACGATCTCGTAGGCCAGCCGTCCCAAAAGGCCCACCGTGGCCACCCCGGCGGTGACCACCATGATCGTGCGGGCCAGCCCGCTGCCCTGGCGGCGGCTGAAGAACCCGATGATGGCCAGCACGGCGGTCAGCGTGCCGACGAAGGCCAGCCGGTAGTTCATCACCTCGGTGGTCATCGTCTCGAACGACGGACCCCGTAGGAAGTCGGTGGTGAAGGTGGCAGCCGGAGTCTCGAACACCCCCAACAGGTCGGCCCCGAAGGCCTCGCGCGGTGTCTGGGACAGGTTGATCCACGTCGGCACCAGCACCACGGCGGCGAGGGCTCCCCCCAGCCCGAAGGCCACCGGCGGTCGCCACAGGTGCCCCCACGCCGAGCCGCGGTCGCCGGAGCGCCAGGCCTGCACCGCCGAGGTGATCCCGAGCGCAGCGGCGTACAGCGCGGGGATCATCCAGATGAGCGCCTGCCACAGCAGGTGGCCCGAGATCACCATCAGCGCAACGCCCGCAGCAGTTGCCACAACCGTCCCCAGGGTTCGCCTGCGCCACATGCGGTGGACGAGCAGCGGCCCCAGCGGCAGGGCGATCATCATCGACGTCACCACCTCGAGGTGCACCCAACCCAGGTTGAAGCTGCCGAGCATCCAGGCGGTACCGGCGATCACCCCCGCCAGCGCCGACCGCTTGAACTCGCGGCACAGCAGGTAGGTGACCAGGCCGCCGACGATCAGGTGGAAGGCGACGTACAGGTCGTGGGACCAGCGCTCCGGTGCCAGCGCCGCCACCAGCCTCGGCGGGTAGAGCTGGCCGCTGGTGGCGTTGGAGTACAGCGGCGACCCGCCATCGAAGACGTCGGGCGACCAGAACGGCAGGGTGCCCTCATCAATGGCGTCCTGCAACAGCAGCTGCCACTGGTAGGACAGGTCGGCCGAGTCGAACTGGGCGGGCACCTGCGGGGGGCCGTCCTGGGCGGTCCAGGGATACACATCGGTCTGGCGCGAGCCGACCACCGAGAACGACTTGCCGCCGAACAGCGGCGCCAAGAACACCGCCGCCACCAGCACAAACCACACCAGCGCCACCAGGTGCTCGCGGGCGGTGCCCCGGGTTTGGGCCAGGCCCCAGCGGTTGAGGCGACCCACCCCGCCGTCCGACGCGCCATGATCGGCCGGGTGACCGTCGGCCGCAACGACGTCGGCCGCGCCGTCGGTGGCGCCGGCGTGGGCTGCCCAGTCGTCGGTCATGTCGCCACCGCAAAGGCCGCTGCGCTCAAGCCGAGCGTGGCCACGATCCACACGATGGTCAGGTACGGCGCCCGCAAGGCCCGGCCGCGCCGGATCGGCGTCTCGACGAAGTGAAAGCTGAGGGCGGCGACCCCCAGGGTCAGCACCACCCGAGTGAGGAACAACGCCGGCCGGTTGTCGGCGTAGGCGATGTCGCGGGTGGCCAGGAAGATCGGCCAGTGAAAAAGGTAGACGCCGTAGCTGATCTGCCCCAGGTAGCGCAGCGGCGGCAGTGACAGCACCCGGGCGAACGTGCCGCCGGCCAGGGCGCCGTACACCAGCGCCGCCGACACGACCGCCAACAGCACCAGCCCGCCGTTGACCAGCCACTCCTGGCGCTCCCGCGCAACCTGCCAGACGATCAGCGTGACCACCAGGGCCGCCCAACCCAGCGCATCGGCCCACCGGGCGTTCACCACCTTCCAGGTGGGGATGGCCAGGGCGAGCAGGGACCCGACGAGGATCTCGCCCATGCGCACGTCGGTGCGGAACTGCTCCATCAGCGGGGCCGATGGGCCGAACGCGGCCGCCGAGTAGAACACCGAGATCAGTACCGAGGCGAGCACCCCCGCCCCGGACACCCAGGCGAGCGCCCGGCGGGATCCACCGAGGGCGACGACGGCCAGCACGGCCAGCGGGAAGACGACGTAGAACTGTTCCTCGAGCGACAGCGACCACAGCGGCGAGTACGGCGACAGAAACCGGATGACCGACTGGCCGCCGGCGTCGATGATTCGCCAGTTGAACACGCTGAAAAACACCGACACCGTGTCGCCACCCAGGCCGACGCGGGGCCATGCCGACGGTACGAGCACGGTGAGCGTCAGCACCATCGCCACGTTGAGGAACATGGCCGGTGCCAGGCGTCGGACGCGCCGCGCCCAGAACGACCGCAACCTGATGGTGTGGTCGTGGTCGCCCTCGCGCAACAGCAGCGTCGTGATCAGAAACCCGGACAGGGTGAAGAACGTGGAGACACCCAGAAACCCGCCCGGCAGAGAGTGGATCGCGGTGTGGTAGAGGAAGACGGCGGTGACCGCCAGGGCCCGGATGCCGTCCAGGGAGCCCACGTAGGCGGGCGCCCGTCGCGTCGACTCGGCCTGGGCCGTGCCGGTAACGCCCGATTCTTCGGCGGTGGTCGATCGGGTCACGGCGCCGGCAACGTCCCCGGCGGGACCTCGAACACGGCGGTCTCCTCGCCGAGTTCGGTCAGTCGGGTCAGCTTGGCGTAGGTGACGTCCGGGATCGGTGCGGTGCCGAACAGGTACATCGCCACCGGCGCATCGGGGTCATAGTCCACGCCGACGGCGGCCAGCTCGGCGGCCACCTCGGACTTCAACCTGGCGGTCTCGGCCCGCTGGGCGTCGCTTCGGGGATCGAACGCCACCAACTCGGTGACGCCCGGCGTCGCCCGCCACGCCTCGGTGCGGCTGCCGGTGACCACCCACAGCTCGGCGTCCGCCTCGCCGGGTTGAAACACCCGGTGGGGCTCGATCGCCGCGGAGAACTGGGGCGGTCCGCCCACGTCAAACCCACGGTGCTCCAGCTCGAGGATCGTCCCGAAGCCAAGGCCACCCAGGTTGAGCGGGTCCTCCCAGCGCACGTCGTAGCGAAGGTCGGGGTCGAGGTCGCCGACGATCGGATCGATCAGCTCGGCCATCTGGCTCCAGCTGTTCTCATACGGGATGTCGGCTGTGACCATGCGGGCGGTGTTCACCCCGGCGAGCAGTACGAGCACCACGACACCGCCGACGGTCACGCGCTTCGCCAACTCGGCGGGGTCGGCGGCCCAGGACCACCGGAGACGATCGTCGGCGGTTGCGTACCGGGCCCACAGCTCGCGCACCACCGGCCACAGGGTGGCCACGATCATCAGCGCGGTCAGCCCGAGCACCCACCGGAACAGGTACAACACGACGACGCCGAACGCCCGGGAGATCGACAGCGCGCTCACGGCCACCGCAACGCCAACAGCGGCATCCAGGCGGGCGATGTCCCACCAGCCCCGTCGGCACACGAGCACGATCGACGCCGCCCATGCGATGAGCAGCCCCAACCCGGCGATCAGCGAACCCTCGATGAACTGTCCGCCGGTGATCCACTGACCAAACGGGTCGAGCAGGCGCAGGGTGATGCGGGCGGCCTCGCGCAGGCCGAGAACGGCCTCGTCCGGCGAGCTGAAGTGCTGCCACAAGATGGTGAGGTTGCCCGGCTCGTTGGTGAACTCGTCAACGAGCGGCGGCGCCCACATCACCAGGCCGACCCCGGCGGCGATCGCCAGGTCGACGCCGAAGCGACCGGGTTCCAGCCTGCCCAGCCCCGTCGGACCGGACGGCTCCAGGCCAGGGCTCCCCTGTCGCCGTGCCCACCCCAGTTGAGCGGCGACGCCGACAATCGCAAACGCCACCAGCGCTGGGGCGACGACCGCATAACCGGCGTGGGCCTGCACCGCCCACGTGGCCGCGGCGACCGCCAACGGCAGGGTGCGGTGACCGGCCAGCGCCGCCCAGGTGGCCAGCACCAACACGGTGAAGGGCCACAACGCCATCCACGGGTTCCACAGCTGCGTGCCCGCATCAAGGCCGTACTCGCCGAGCAGCACGGCGAACGCCAGCGCCATCGACAGCATCATCGCCGGGCCGGCCACCCGGCGCACCAGCCACAACCCAACGCCCACCCAGGCAACGTTGAGCGCCGCGACCGACGCCTCGGATGCCCACGCCGATCGGCCGAGCAGCAGGTAGATCGGGTAGGCGGCCCAGAAGAAGGTGGGGCCCGGGTGGTTGCCCTGCACGCCGGCGTCGGACACGATGCGACCGGCCGCGCCCACCAGCGGCGGGTTGGCCGGGAAGCTCTGCAGCCGCATGACCGCCTGGGCCAGGTCCCCTGTGGGGTACCAGTGTCGGAACGCCAACGCGACGGCCGTGATCACCAACGGAATGACGACCAGCCCGGTGGTGACAGCAACCTGGCGCCCCGAGCCGGTGTCACTGACGCTCGGCGCGTGGTCCTCGGTCGCGTCGGTCGATCGCAAGCGATCGCTCGCCTCGGTCACCGGAACTCCGCCTTGGCGGGGACGGTTTCCTCAACGGGGGCCACAACCTCGGTGGACGGCGCATCCCCGGCGGAAAGGGCACGGTCACCCGGCGCAGCGCCCTCGACCGGGTCGGGCACACCGAACAGGCTGGCGACCAAGAGGATGAGGAACGGGATGACGGGCACCTTGAACCGGGGGTCGCCGAAGAAGGCCATCGGCACGACCGCCAGCATGATCATGGTCCAGACAAAAATTTGACGGCGCGACGTACGCCACCAGTGCCGGCGCCAGACCAGGGCAACGAGTCCGCCGATGGCCACCAGGGCGTAGGCGCCGTTGGCTGCGATGCGCAACGCGCCCTCCTGCCACGGCGCCAGCCACTCCTCGTGGGTGTAGTTCTGCACGACCAGCACCGCGTCGTCGTCGGCATGGAACGTCTGGTAGATCCGGCTGACCATCAGGCGCGGTTCCTTACCGGGGTTGTCGATCGTCCAGCGGATCGCCCGCCGGGTCAGTTCCTTGTCGTGGGCCACCTCGGCCGCCGTACCGTCGCTGGTGTCGCCGGCCTCGGCGACGCAGCCAGGCCGCAGATGGAAGCCACCGGTGGCCTGGGTGGTGTGGCCGATGCACAGGTTGTCGCCGGTGTTGGTCGAGATCAGCACCAGCTCATCCATGCGCACGACGTTGCGTACCGTCCAGGCGCCCATCACCGCGCCGGTGGCGACGATGGCGACGGCGCTCCAACGCAGCGCAGCGCCACGCTCCCACGTTCGACCTTCGCCCTCGAAGCTGCGGCCATCACGGCCTCGAAGCCAGACGACGACCAGGACGACCAGCACCGGCAGCGCCAGCGGTCGCACCAGCGCCGCCAGGCCGAACAGCAGACCAAATCCCCCCGCCCGAAGCACGCCCTGGCGAAGTGACCAGGACGAGAACGGCACGGCGAGCAACACGTACAGGGCGGCAACGAGCAGAAAGATGTACAGCGTCTCGCCGAGCACCCCGGCGGTGTGCATCACCAGGTTGGGGTACAGCGCCAGGATCACCGCAGCGATCAGCCCAACCTTGCGCGACCACAGGCTGCGACCGAGCAACCCGAGCAGGTAGACGCTGGCGGCGCCCAGAACCGCCTGAACGAGGGCGACCGCCTGAGGGAGCCAGTTCTCGAGCAATCCGAACGGGCGCAGCACCGCGGCGATCGCCCCGACGAAAAGTGGGTAGCCGGGCGGGTAGTAGGCGGTGGGCTGACCGGTGGAGAAGTCGACATAACCGTTCCCCAGCGCGATATCGCGGCCCGCGAACAGGTAGCGCACCGGATCGGTAATGCCCACCGGCTGACGGGCGGCGATGGCCACCCAGACCAACCGCAACGCCAAGCCGACGGCGGCGATGATCAACAACCGGCGGCGGAAGGAGCCGTCCGACGCAGCGGTGCCGTCGTGGAGCGAGCCGTGAGACGAGCGATCGTGGGCCGCGTCGCTCCGAGCCGAGGAGGCACCGGCACCGCCGACCGTCACCGGCGCACAGGTCGGCTCTTGGACTGGTTCGGCCACGCCGAGAGCGTAGTTGTCGGGGGCATCGCTGCTGGAGTGCCCCGTCGCGCCTGAGATCGCGGCGCCAACGTGACGCCGGCGGCCCTCCTGGGAGAAGCTGGCACGGTGCAACTCCTGCGTCGGCCGAAGGGCGACCTGATCGCCTGGGCCGTGTTAGCGGCGGCACTGCTTGCACCCCTCCCCGGCCTGATCACCTTCACCGGTCCGCCGATGGAGGAGGGCTTCATGTTGGTGTTCCCTCAACTGGTCGCCGCCGGCAAGGTGCCTCACGTCGACTTTCTGCACCTGTACGGCCCGGGCAGCCTCTGGGTGCTGGCCGCGATCTACAAGGTGTTCGGCGCCACGCTGGAGGTGCAGCGCATGGTCGGCTGGGTGCAACACGGAGCCCTGGTGTTCGGCCTGTTCGCCCTGATCCGCCCCTGGTCGCGGGTGCTGGCCACCGGGTTGGCCCTGACGGCGCTGGTGCAGGTGATCACGCCGGTCGGCCTGACCGCGCTGGCCTGGGACGGCGCCATCGCCCTGGCGGTGTGGTCGCTGGTGCTGGCCACCGCCTCACTCGACACCCAGGCTGCGGGCCCACTGCGACCGGATGGCTCCCTGCGTTCGGGCAGCACGACCGACCCCGGCCGCCCGACCTGGTGGATGCGCTGGCGCCCGGCGGTGGCCGGGCTACTCGCTGGGCTGGCCCTCCTCTACCGGCCCGACCTGATCGTGGCGATCGGCCTGGCGGTGGCGCTGATGTGGTGGCTGCTCGCCGGCCGCGACCGGCGGTTGCTCGCGGCGGGAACTGCGATCGGTGTGGCGCCGATGCTCGTCCACCTGGCCATCTCCGGGCCGTTTCGGGCGATCAACGGCATGGTGCTCGACCCGGTGCTGCGGCTTCGGGGCGGGCGCACGCTGCCCTCGCCGCCGTCGACCGACGAGCTGGCCTCCACCCTGCAGCGGGCCGCCGCCCTGCGCACCCACGGCTGGCCTTTCCCCCAGCCGAGCGCACCGATGCAGGTCGTCGTGTGGTTCTACGCGCTGCTGCTGGGCAGCCTGGCGATCATCGTCGTCGCAGCGCTGGTGTGGCGCAACCGCAGCCATCCACTCACCGCCCGGTTTCTTGCCCTGGGGGCGCTCGCTCTGGGCGTGCTCCCCCAGGCGTTGCAGCGGCCCGACACCACCCACCTGGCCTGGGTGGGCTGCCTCACCCTGCCGGCGGCCGGCGTGGCGCTCGCCGAGCTGATCCGCACCCGGGGGTGGCTGTCCGGCCCCTGGGAGGTGCGTGGCCACCGCCTCGACGTCAACTCGACCAGCCGCTTCGCGCCGGCGCTGATCGCCCTGATCGTCGGCGGTGGGCTGGCGGTATCAGCGCCGCAGTACACCTCGAGGGCCTATGTCGACCTGGTCGGCCAGGGGGTGGGCATCAACGACACCGTCGTCAAGGTCACCCGCGGTGACCGCCACTACTACTACGGCGACCCCCAGCGTGCGGCCGACCTTCAAGCGGCGATCGATCTGCTCGACGAGCGCTCCAAGCCCGGCGAAACCCTCGTGGTCGGCACCGGGGATCTTCGCTTCACCCCGTACTCGGACGCGATCGTCTACTGGATGTTCCCCGAGCTCAAGCCCGGGACGTTCTTCATCGAGATGGACCCCGGGCTGGCCAACCTGGCGGGCAACGGCCTGGCCGAGGACATAGCCGAGGCCGACTGGGTGCTGCAGACCCGGTTCTGGGACGAATGGGACGAGCCCAACGACTCGGCCAACCCCGGCGATCCCCTGCCCAACCAGGTGCTGGCGGAGCACTTCTGTGTGGTCGGCGAATGGCCAACCGTGATCCTGTCGGAGCGGTGTCGATGAGCGGCGACCCAACCCCGGCCGCCGGCGCTCCCGCCGACGCGACCGAGCCCAGCGGCGCCGAACCCGCCGGCGGCGCCCCCACTCCCGTCGGCGGCGCTGCGCCGGCCCGCCAGCCCACCGGCGGCGACCGGGCCCGCCTGCTCGGCCTCGACGGCCTCCGGGGGGTGGCCGCCTCGCTGATCGTCGTGCACCACGCCGCCAACGTGTCCGGGGCGCAGCGCTCCGCCCCCTTCACCCAGCTGGCGGCGGTCGCCGACGTGGGCGTCGCCGTGTTCTTCGTGCTGTCGGGCTTCGTCATCTACCGGCCCTTCGCCGCCGCCCACGCCGACGGCGCCCGGGTACCCGAGGCCGTCTCCTTCTGGTGGCGTCGTGCCCTTCGGGTGTTGCCCGCCTACTGGTTTGCCTTGTTTGGCCTGTGGGCGCTGGGGCTCAACTCGTTCGACTCGTTCGGCGAGGTCGCCGCCCACGCCTCCCTGACCCACGTGCTCAGCCCGGGCCTGGCCTTCTCGGGGATTTCCCAGAGCTGGTCGCTGTCGGTCGAGCTCAGCTTCTACGCCGTCGTACCGCTGATCTCGTGGGCGCTGCGGCGGCGTCGAGCCGGTGGCGCAACGCCGGCGGTGTCGGCCCGCCGCGAGTGGACGATGGTGGCGGCCCTGTTCGCCACCGGCTACCTCGTGCGCCTGGTGTTGTCGCTCGGCGAGATCAGCTGGGGCGATTCGACGCTGCGCGGCATGTCGTTCCTATGGCTGCCGACCAACATCGACCTGTTCGCCATCGGCATGGCCGTGGCGGTCTTCCACGCCCGCAACTTCGACGGGCAGGGGCTGACCGAACACCTGCGGCCTCGCGCACGGGCGGTGGCGGAGCGCCTGCGTGTGGCATCCCGGGCGGCGGGTCCCTGGTGGCTGGTCGCCTTCGCGCTGCTCGCCGCCTACGCCTACGCGGTCGGACCGGCCGATTTCAACGTCGGCTATCGCGGCTGGTTCTGGGAGCGGCGCCAGCTCACCTACGGGCTGATCGGCCTGGCGCTCGTGTTTCCGCTCAGCTGGCGTGGCGGCCGAGGGGCGACCCGGCGCGTGCTCGCCTCGAGCGTTGGTGTGTGGTTCGGCGTCTTCTCCTATGGCCTGTACCTGTGGCACAACAGCTGGATCGAGCGGGTCGGCACCGAGCTGGCCCAGCCCGTTCCCGGCCTTCCAGCGTTCCTCGGCACGGGGCCCGGCAACGTCTCGTTTCTCGCCACCCTGGCCGTCGGCTTCACCCTTGGGCTGATCTGCGGAGCGATCGGCTGGTTCGTCGTCGAGGAACCGACGCAGCGGTTTCGTTCGCCTCGGTGGCTGCCCCGCCGCTTCGGGCGACGCCGGTAGGCTGACCGCGACCGCCCCGACCGAATGAGCGCTGCCTTATGACGCCATCCCCCCGATCGCAGAGCTGGTCCGTCGTCGCCTCGGACCTTGACGGCACCCTGCTCGACTCGGGGCGCGGCGTCACCAAGCGGACCGCATCGGCGGTCGAGCGGGTGCGCCGCAACGATGGCCGGTTTCTGATGGTCACCGGTCGCCCGGTGCGTTGGATCACCCAGATCGTCGAACAGCTGGGCACGACCGACCCGGTGATCGCCCTCAACGGAGCGGTCGTGTGGGACCCGGTCAGCGGAGACGTGCTCAGCTCACGGCCCCTCGACCTGGAACTGGTCATCGATCTGGTCGAACGCCTCTCCGAACAGGACCCCGATCTGTGCTGGGCGATCGAACGACCGCTCGGGTATGCACGTTCGCCCGAGTTCGCTCCCGGACACAACGCTGACGGCAGCGAGATCGCCCCGATCGACGAGCTGCTGACCGGCGAGTTGACCAAGCTGCTGGGACGGTCCCACAACTTCAGCCCGGAGCGCTTCGAACGGATCCGCGCCCTGGTCGGCGATGCGGCACAGGTGACCCACTCGGGCAACGAGGCCCTGATCGAGATCGCCGCCCCCGGCGTGCACAAGGCGGCGACGCTGGCCTCGCTGGTCGACGGCTGGGCGCTGTCGCCCGACGATGTGATCGCGTTCGGCGATCAGGTCAACGACGAGGAAATGCTCGCCTGGGCCGGATGGGGCGTGGCGATGGGCAACGCCGCCCCGCACGTGCAGCGGCTGGCCGACGAGGTCACCCTGAGCAACGACCAGGCCGGCGTGGCCCGCATCCTCGAGCGCGAGTTCCCAACAGCCTGACTAATACGCCCCGCCCAACTTGGTGTGGTCCCAGGTGACAATCTTCTCGGCGTGGATGATCACGCCGGCGCGCTTGTTGGCCATCGCCTCGGCCACCGCACGCGCCTCCTCCGGGCTCGACGTGTCGATGTAGCGGGTCACGACCGACTCGGCGATGTCGATCACCCGAGGGTCGCCCTCCTCGATCAGCTCGGCTCGGCCGACGATCTGCACGCCGCGCAACGTCTCGTAGGTGTCGCCGTCCTCGACGAGCACGGTCAGGTTGGGGTTGCGGCGCAGGTTGAGCACCTTCTGGCTGCGGGCGAAGGTCTCGAAAGCCGGGCGCTCGCCGTCGAAGCCGTACCACATGGCGACGAGGTGGATCGTCCCGTCCGCACCGTGGGTGGCCACCTGCATCGTGCGTCGGCCGCCGAGGAACTCTGCCCGCTCCTCGTCGGTCATGCGGATCTGATCTCGACGGTTGTTGGCCACGCGTCCCCCTGGAACCTCGATCCGGCGAGGCGGTGCGCCGGCCGGGCTGGAGCCTTAGTCTGTCAGGATCGCTTGGGCCCGGCCGGGTCAGCTCGGAGGGTCGGCGAGGACGACGCCGAAGCGTTCCAGCTCGGGCACCCGGGGGAAGTTGGGGGTGCTCGGAATCGGCGGCGCCGGAAGCGGACCCGCCTCGCACACCACCTTGTCGAGCAGCCCGACGGACAGGCGCTCCTCGTCCAACAGGATCAGGCGATCCGGCCTCTGATCCCGATCCTGAGCATCGGAAGTGCCCGGGTTGCCCCCGTCCGATGCCCGCAGCGAGGCGTCAGCCGGCGCGTCGGCGCCGTGTTGGGCGGCCCAACGGGCGGTGGCAGAGTCGTACAGCGCCTTCGGCAGGCGGTAGCCGACACCGGCGATCAGCCACACCGGCACGCCGAGGTGGGCGGCGACGGCGGCGGTGGGCACCGAACCGGTGACGCACAGCGCCTCGTCGGGCCCGGCGATCGTCGCCTCGACCAGCACCGCGTCGCTGCGTAACACCGCTGCGGCCATGTTCTCGGGCGGCACCGAGCGGGCGTCGACGCCCCGCCGGCTCAGCTGACGGGCCAGCTCGTCGCCCTCCCCCATCGCATCGATCACCAACACGGTCACGTCGCCGCGACGGACCAGGCCCTGGGCCGCCTGGATCGACCAGCCGACGACGGTGACGGTCGCACCATGGCCGAGCGCCGCCTCCAACTCGCTCGCCGTGCGGTCCTCCCTCAACTCGGTCAGCACCTCGTCGATCTCCCGGCGCACGTCGTTGCTGGTCAACACCCGGGCGGCCATCCACCACAGCGGTCCACTGGTGGGGCGGCGGCTGAGGATGCGCCGACAGGCGGTCAGCAGCTCGGAGGGGTCGACCTCGCCGTAGCGGGATGACAGGCCGAGCACCGCGTCGGCTGTCTCCTCCACCAACATGGCGGCGGGGACGCCACCGGAGCGGGCGACATAGCGGAGGTGTTCGATGGGATGCAGAATCGCCAACCTACAGCGATCAGATTGCGTTGCGGGCGGCGGTACTCCCAAGCGCCTCCGGGCCGACGCGATCGAACCAGGGAGCCCTCGGGCACCCGAAAGGGGCGGCACTCGATCGCGACGACTAGATTTCGCGCTGTGGATCAGCTGTCACCCGACCTGGAACTGCACCCGTTGCAGGGCAACCCCCTCACCCTCTCCGACCAGGTGGTCATGTTTCACCTGGTCGTGGTGGTCCTCGACCCCTACACGGTCGAGAGTTCGTGGCTGCTCGAGACCGCCGGCGAGCTGTTGACCCAGTTCTTCGGGGCCGACTGCCGGGTGGCGTTCGTGTCCACGGCCGACGAGTACGACACCCGGGCCTTCCTCGGGCCTTGGGCCGAGCAGCTGCTCACCTACGCCGATCCCGATCGCACGATCGCCAAGGCCGCCGAGCTGAAGGAACTGCCGGCGATCCTGCACATCGACAACGACTGCAACATCGTCGGTCGAGCCGAAGGCTGGCAGCCGGAGGAATGGCGCGAGCTGGCGCACCGGCTGGCCAAGGACATGTCCTGGTCGGCCCCTCCCATCCCGAAGGTCGGCGATCCGGTGGCCTTCGCCGGGTCCTCCGCCATCTAGCTCCGCCCGGGCCCCAACCCAGACCCCAACTCGGGAGCCCGAACAACCGCCAGACGGTCACCTGCACTCCCCAGTTC